>JAFOOW010000037.1 GCA_017425305.1 Peptostreptococcaceae bacterium
AAGTTCTCCATCTTTGGTATAAAAGGTTTGATTAAGGTTTGATATTTTGACCATATCTTTCATATAGTCACCTCCAAGAAGTTTTTTAGTATATATTATTGTATTAATTTAAGGAGGTATTTGTACCATTTTTTAAGAAAAGATAGTGCTCAATATATAAATTGTGTTTTGAGTGAAATGATACAATAAAATTAAGTTTTTTGATACACAAACAAAGAATAAATCCATAATAAATATGGGTTTATTCTTTTATTATATCCTTTTCTAAATCAAAACTCCACTTACATATCTATGATAAATATGTCTATCATCACCTATATAAATAAATCTCTCTAATCTTTCTAGTAAAGTATAGTTATCAGAATTTAAGTCTGCATCATCAATAACTAGAGCATCAAATTCATATCCTTTTTCAAAGCTGCCAACTTTACCAAAGAAAGAACCTCCACCCTTAGTAGCTATATAAAAAGCCTCACTTAGAGATAAGAAATTATATTCTTTATTATGTGACCATATAAGTTTAGAAAACTCAATAGCATAAACCATAGTTTTAAATATTGAAAAATTATGGCCTCCACTTATATCACTTCCAAATGCAACCTTTACATTATTATTTAATAATTTTCTAAGTGGCATTATACCACTAGATAGATTAGCATTAGAAGAAGGACAGTGAACGGCATATAAATTTTTTTTGCTCATAAGTTTTATATCTTCACTTGTAAGATGAATACAATGAGCCATTAGTGTTGGTGTATCTCCAAAAAGTTTATATTTATCATATATTTGAGAATAGAAGTTACAATCAGGATGAAGCTCTTTTACCAACTTAACTTCTTCTATATTTTCAGATAAATGAGACTGAACAGGTAAATTATACTCAATAGCTAATTCACCAAGAGCTTTAAGTAAATCTTCACTACAACTAGGGACAAATCTAGGTGTAATAATTGGTTTTAATAAACTAGATTTATTACAATATTGATTAATAATTTCTATAGTATCATTAATTGAATCTAAGGTATTTTCACAAAGTGTAGTGCAGGAGTTTATATCCATGTTAACTTTTCCAACATAAGCACCTATACCAGCATTTATGAATAAATCCATTAATTTTTTAGTAGATTCCTTATGTATAGTAGCAAAAGCGGCAACTCTAGTAGTACCGTTTTTGTAGATTTCATTTACAAATTTTGAATACATTTTCTCAGCATAGTTTATATCTTGGTATTTTGATTCTTCAGGGAAAGTATAATCATTTAGCCAAGGCAATAATTCTTTATCCATAGCTAATCCTAAATTTCTAATTTGGGGAGCATGACAATGTAAATCATTCATACCAGGTATTATAAGTTTATCCTTATAATCAATTAGTTCATAGCTAGAATATTTATTTGGCAATTCATTACAAACTTCAACTATTTTATTTTTATTTAAAACTATATAACCATTTTCTATAATTTTAAATTCATCCTTTGAAGGAGTAAAAATGATATTTCCTTTAATGACTTTCATATAACACCTCTTAAAAATAATATTATTAATACATATTTATGAAAAATAGAGAATATAATTCAAAGGATAAAAAAATTTTAAAAATAATTTAACATATATAGGGGGTAGTATGATAGATTTAATTATAAAAAATGCAAGAATACCACAAGGCGATGATACTATACTAACAAATATATTAGTTAAAGATGAAAAAATAGCAGGTTTTGTTGATGATATAACAATGCTTGATGCTAAAAATATAATAGATGCAAATGGAAATTTAACTATACCAGGGTGTATTGATTCACACACTCATTTTATGTACCAAGGATTTCCACATAGAGAAAATTTCTTAACAGGAACAGCAGCTGCTGCTACTGGAGGGGTAACTACTATTATAGATATGCCTTGTTGTTCAGTACCATCTGTAAGAAGTATAGAACAACTTGAAACTAAACTTGATATATGTGGACCTCAAGCTGTGGTAGATTACGCTATGTGGGGTGGAGTTACTGGTGAAGATGTTAGAGAAGGTTGGCTACACAATGTTAAAGAACAAGCAGATTATGGAGTTGTAGCATTTAAAGTATATATGACTCCATCAGTTCCAACATATCCAAGAGTTACAGATCCAGAAATGTATGAATGCTTTAAAGCAGTTGCTAAGACAGGACTTCCTATAGGAATACATGCTGAAAATTTTGCAATGTGTGATTTCTATGTTAATAAATATAAAAATGAAGGTAGACTTGATGGTCCAGCTTGGGCTGAAGCTAGAATGGAATTAGCTGAAAAGGTTGCTATAGAACTAGGAATAAGTTTTGCTGAAGCTAGTGGAGCTAGACTTCATATAGTACACATGAGTACAGGAATAGGAGCTAAATTAGTTAAAGATGCTAAGATGAGAGGAATAGATGTAACTAGTGAATCTTGCCCTCATTATTTAACATTAAATTATCAAGAGTCTATGAGTAAATATGGACCACTTGCTAAAATAGCACCACCACTTAGAACTAAAAAAGATAATGAAGAACAATGGAATGGTATAAATGATGGAAGTATAGACTTTATAGCTACAGACCATGCTCCATATGAAATAGAGAGTGAAAAACACAAGGAAGGAATGAATATATGGACTTCATTCCCAGGAATACCAGGTGTAGAAACTATGGTTCCAGTTATTGTAAGTGAAGGATATAACAAAGGTAGAATATCATTAAGTAAGTTAGTTGATATATTAAGTACTAATGCTGCTAAGCACTATGGATTATATCCTAAAAAAGGTGCCTTAAATATAGGTTCAGATGCTGACTTTACTATAATAGATTTAGATAAAGAATGGACTATAGATTCTAAGAATATGGTATCTATGTGTGGATACACTCCACTTGAAGGAATGAAATTAAAAGGTAAAATTAATAAAACAATAGTTAGAGGAAATTTAGTATATCAAGATGGAGAAGAAGGTATATTAGGTAAATTAGATAATTATGATTTATTATTCAATAATCCAGATGAATTAACTAGTGGAGAATATAAAGTAAGTTATAGAAAAGACCACCCAGAAGTAATAGTAGACCATGTAAAGAATATAAAAGGAATAATGGTTAACCCAGGATTCGGTAAATTCGTCAAAAGACAACAAATAATGAAATTAGATAAGAATATAAAATTCTAGGGGGAATATAATAATGCAAAGACATGGGATTCTTATTATAGATATGTTAAATGATTTTGTAGGAGAGAATGCAACACTTAGATGTCCAGGTGGTGAAAAGATAATACCTAACTTACAAAAACTATTTACTTGGGTAAGAGAAAGAAATGCAAGAGGACTTGATGATATTCAATTAATACACATACAAGAAGCTCATAGAAAAAATGATGCAGACTTTAGAGTAAGACCGGCACATGCAGTAAAAGGTACTTGGGGATCTGATTTTATAAAAGAATTATATCCACAAGGTG
Organism: Peptostreptococcaceae bacterium; assembly: GCA_017425305.1. GTDB lineage: Bacteria > Bacillota > Clostridia > Peptostreptococcales > Peptostreptococcaceae > Paraclostridium. The sequence goes on from JAFOOW010000037.1 coordinate 3,463, forward strand.
AAGAATATACTGTACCTAAGAGAAGACATAGTGGATTTGCTCATACAGATTTAGATTTATATTTAAGAGAAGAAAATATAGATACTGTTGTTGTAGCTGGTGTTTGGACTAATGTTTGTGTAAGAAGTACTGCTAGTGATGCTTTATATAATGCTTATAAAGTTATAACATTAAGTGATGGAGTTCATTCTAAAAATGATGAAATGCATGAAGCAGGACTTAAAGATTTAAGTTTATTTACAAAGGTTATGACTATAGATGAATATATAGATTCATGGGAAAAAGGTCTTGATCCATGGCAAGGTGGAGGAGACAAGGAGAATAATGTGGAGTAGGTAAGTAATATGTTTGTAGTCCATAAGATAAACTTATGGACTATTTTTTATAATAAGTTATATATTAAAAAATTAGGCTGTGTTAGATAACTTTGTGATAAAAAGTAATAAAAATAGCTAGACATATTGAAATCCACATTGTCTTGATATCTTTATGTAAATTATTTCAGTCGCATACCTCCTGATACATATTTCT
>JAFOOW010000038.1 GCA_017425305.1 Peptostreptococcaceae bacterium
ATTTCAGAAAACTTATCTATATAAAGCTTGGCTACATCTGATGGAATAGTATTTTCATCTTCATCTTTTGCAGTTAATATAGCTAATGCATAATGTTCTATATCATTAAAGTCTATAATACCTTTTTCTCTTTTTTTATCTTGATAGTTATCTTCAAATTCAATAACTAGTTCAGATATAGATTTTACTATAGGATGTAAGTATTTAATTTCATTATAAATTTGACTATTACTCTTGTAGAAAGTAGCTCCTATTATATTTTCTAGTGATTTTTTATTTTTATCTCTTATAGCTTTAGCACTATCTCTAGCTTCTTTTACATAACTAGGAGTGTCCTTTCCAAGACGTTTTACTCCTTTTGCAAAGTTTTCAAAGTTCATAGTAGTCATAGCTATATAAGCTTCATTCCATCCATTATTACAAGCTTTTACTATATCCACTATTTGTGAGTATTCTATATTAAGTTTATTTTTATAATCTTCTAATTCTTCTATTCCGTCTACTAGCTCTACTGCTTTTTTCATACTAGTTTCAATACCTTCAATTTCTATTTTAACTGTATCTAAAATAGACTCTGACCATATTGAATTTGAAAAATCAAAGTTTTCATCTATATTAAATAAGTCTACCGCATCATTTAACCATTGTTTTGGATATGGTGATGCCATAGCAAAGTTATATATAGATAACACCATATCTTGTAGTTCTTTATCTCCTCTTTTTTCAGCATAGCTTTCAACTAAATTTAAAAAACCTTCGTTTTTTTCTTCATAGAATTTTTCAAATACTTCTTCTATTACCTCTTGTTTTAAAAGATTACATTCAGTTTGGTCACCTATCCTAAAGTTAGGATCTAAGTTTATCTTATGGAAGTTAGATTTTATTACATCTAAACAAAATGAGTGTATAGTTGTTATACTTGCTCTATTTAATAAAATCAACTGATTTTGTAAGTGTTTATTTTCTGGATTTTTATCTAATGCTTTTGCTATAGCATCTCCTATACGCTCCCTCATTTCTGAAGCAGCTGCATTTGTAAAAGTAACAACTAATAACTTATCTATATCAATTGGATTATCTATATCTGTAATCATTTTTATAATACGTTCAACTAGAACTGCTGTTTTTCCTGAACCTGCAGCTGCTGCTACTAATAGATTACAATTTCTACTGTCTATTACTGCCTGTTGTTCATCTGTCCATTTAGGAGAACTCATTACTCAATCTCTCCTCTCATTTTATTTATTATTTCATCTTGGTCTTTTTTATTTATTATTCTATAATCATTATCTTTCATAGTACTATCAAATTGACATATTGAAGAATATTGACAGAAATCACAAGAAGTAGATTCCTTACTTTTATAAGGTGATATTCCTATATTTCCTGCTAACATATCACTACTTAATTCTTTTATAGTGTGTTTTACATATTTTCTAAGTACCATAAATTCATCAGCATTAACCCCTGATGTATTTTTTGATATAGTACCATCTTTATTTATAGAAGCTGGTATAACTGATGATGTACCTTTCTCACCTTCAGGTAATGTATTGTCCATTTTTCTTATTATATTTTGGTCCTTTAAAACTAAACCTTTCATTTTAAGTTGTTTTAAAATCTCTTCTCTTATTTCATTGTCTTCCATATCTTCATTTTTCTTTATTATAGGGTCATCTATTTTAAAGTAAAGTATAGCAGCTGGATTTATATTTCCATTATTATATTTTGCACTTTCAAGTATTGCATCTAGATAAACTAATAACTGTAGTTGTAATCCATAATATACATCTGTAAGACTTATATTTTTATTTCCAGATTTATAATCTACTATTCTTATGTATTTGTCTTCATTTTCTTCAAACATATCAATTCTATCTATTTGTCCAATTAGATTTATTTCTTCACCATTGTCTAGTTGAATTTTTATAGGAGGATATTTTCCTTTAACTCCAAACTCAACTTCATAATCTACTGGGTCAAAAGAGCCTTTTTTAACTTGTTCACTTATTATAGATATAGCTGATATAAGCATATTTTTTAATCTATAAGCTAAGTATTTATATCTAGCTGAACTTTCTAATATATATCCTGGTATTTTAGCTACAAGTTCTTCTACTATTATGGTAACCTTATCTCCTATATACTCTGGAGTTATATCTCTCCAATCTAGATTATCTATAGAAAGTTGTTTCGAAAATTTGTCTAATATGTTATGTACAAAGGTTCCAAAGTCAGGTGGTGTAAACTCAAACTCTTTTCTTTCTTTAGCTTTAAGCCCATATTGAACAAAGTATGCAAATGGACATTGTGCATATTTTTCTAATCTAGAAACACTAAATAGTTTACTACTATATAGCTCTCTTATTTTTTCACTTTCTATTTTTCTAACTTGATTAGTGTAGTTAAGTCCATTTACTATATTTTCAGCTCTAAACTTATATTCTTCATCATTTATAAAGTATTTATATACATCTAACCAAGCTTCATTAATATATTTTTCTTCTTCATATTCTTTTATATATTTTATAAGCTCATTAAAAGTAGGTGCTTTTGTACTTATACCTTCTAATATTTCTTCATTAGTTTCATATTCTATATCATTTAAATAGCTCTCATTTTTTATATTAGGGAATATTTTTTTTAATCTTGATATTATAACTGAAGGTCTTAAAGTTTTACCTTCATGGTCTGATATAGGATATGTTACTGTTAATGATTTAGTAGTTGAAGTTAGTGCTCTATATACTAAAAACTGTTCTTCAAAAGTTTTAGTTTTACTATCAATATCTACTTCTACACCTTTAGCTCCTAAGCTTGATCTATCACTATCATTTAAAACTCCATCATCTTTAGATATTAATGGGAATATTCCATCTGTTGTTCCCATTAAATATAAATACTTTGTATTTGGATTTTTCATTCTATCTACACTACTCACTAACACTTGGTCTAAGCTTGGTGGTACTGTAGCTAATTCATATTCATCAAATCCAATACTTATTATTTTTATAAACTTATCTAAAGTTATGCTGTCATCTCCCATTATCTCTACAATTTGATCTAATATATCAACTACTATATCCCATACTTGAGAGTATTGATTAGCTAAATCTATTTCATTATTAGATTTAAAATTATCTATCATTACTTCTAATGTATTAGGTATATTTATATCTATTAAAAACTCATATATATATTTACATATATCCTTAGCTTTATTTTTTCCTTTTAGCTTGTCTTGTAACTTTATTATCGGGTCTATTATTATTTTTCTTGTTTCATTAACTTTTTCTATTATTTCTGTTTCATATTCATCTGCTTCAATATCTAATCTATGATTTAATCTATATTTCCACTCTTCTTCAAACCACTTCTTACCTTTTATCCCATTTGCTAAAACATAGTTTTCAAGAAGACTTATATCTTGTGTATCTATTCCTAGTAATCCACTCTTTAAGTATCTAAACATAGTTTCATAATTATATCTTCTATTCTGCATTTCTAATGCAGCTATAATTAATACTATTATTGGGTTACTTTTAGCTTCTTTTTTCTTATCTATATAATTAGGTATCTTATATTCATTAAATATTGATTGCACTAAAAAGTCATATCTAGTTAAATCTCTTGTTACTACTGTAATATCTCTATATCTAACTTTTTCATCTCTAACTAAATGAACTATCTCTCTAGCAATTTGCTCTACTTCAGAATATAAATTGCTAAATTCCTTTATTGCTATACTATTAGTTTCTTCTTCATAAGTTTTATATGGATATGAATAATAGTTTTTTTCTAAATGCTCTAGTTCTTCATTTCCATTAAATCTTTTTATTTTTGTCGAGTTTAAACTAATTTCAGGCTTAATAGGTACTCCTGCTTCTAAACATAACTTCTTTAATTTTTCTTCTGTAAATTTAGTACGAGAGAATATATCTGTTTTATTGTAAGTTTTAACTAACTTATTATCTAAAGTTAAAGTTATATTTACTTCTGATGCTTTGCATAGTAAACTTCTTATAACCTTATACTGATTAGGTGTAAACCCCGTAAATTCATCTATGTATATTTGTGCTCCATCAAAGTAAGTACACATTTCTATTTTATCAGCTAAAGAAGCTAATAAATCTTGAGAATCTACATAGTTTTCATGTAATATCTTTTCATAACTTTCATAAACTTTGCTTATATCTTGAAGTTTAAGCTTTAAAGTTTCACTATCAACCTCTCCTGCTATGTTTTCTAATACTTCTGGTGTAATACTATATTGTTTAAACTCAGAAATCATATCTGCTACAGTAGCTACAAAGCCTGGCTGTGATGATGTTTTTGAAAATATATTTAATTCTGAACTTACAGCTTCTAATGCTTTAAAAATCATCATAGCTCGTCCACTATCATTAATATTTATATCTGTAAGACCTCCTACTTGAGAAAATACTATATTACTTAAAGTTTTAAAACTTAAAACTCTAGCTCTTAAGTACGGATCTTTTCCAATAAAATTACTTAATCTTTTTTCTGATTCAAATGTATATTGCTCTGGTACTAGTAATATTATAGGAGATGTATTTCCATCATTAACTTTCTTGCCTATTTCTTCTAAACAGTATGTGGTTTTACCACTACCACCCCTCCCAAATATAAACCTAAGACTCATAGTTTTCATCCTCCCATGCTTCGTAATTTACCTCTTCCTTATTACAAAGCTTATTAAACTCACAAAACTTACAGTGATTATTATTTTTAAGACTATTTTCATCTTCATAAGAAGTTGTTTTTATAGTATCTATATAGTTTTTTATATTTTTCTTATTTTGTATATGTTTTTCTTCACTATATTTTATAGTTATTGGTTCATTGTAATACTCTGGTTGATAATAGTTTATACTTATATTTTCACAACTTATATCTTTGTTGTATAGTTTGGGTATAACTTCCTTTGCTAAAAATAAATAAATTATAGTTTGCATTCTACTTTCAACATTCTTATATTCTAATTTTCTATTTTCAGTTTTCCAATCCCATATACTGATGTTATTTTCACTTATTATCACTAAATCATATTTAGCCTGTATGCTAATATCATCTAGCTTAAATCTTACTTCATACTCTGGTAAGTATATATTTTTATCCTCTAATGGAATTAATCGTTTTATTTTATCTAACCATATATGAAAATCATGATTTTCACAGTATTCTATTCCTGTTGGAATATTGTTAAAGTACCTTTCACATATTAAGTGAAAATCTGTTCCTAGTTTTAGATTTTCGTAATAATCTCTGCTATTTTCATCATCTTGCTTCCAGTTTACTTTATCTATATATTTATATTTAAATTTTAAAGGGCAAGACTTATATGTATTTATAGAATTTTGACTATATAAAAAGTTTTTTAATTTTCTATTCAACTAACTCTCCCCTTTTCTCTTTTATAAATCTTCCTAGCTTATTAAAGTAAAAACTAGGTTTTTGTTGTTGTTTTTTATTGCTATTTCCATCTTTGTAACTATATCCTGATAACATAAGCATTTCCTTTGCTCTTGTTATTCCAACATATAATAATCTTATTTTTTCATTTATTATATCAATTTTATATTTATACATATAATCTTTTGGTGGATTACCACTTAAAATTGATTCTACCTCTGATTTAGCTATAGCTACTGGATTTTTATATTTATCCTTTAAGTACCATAACTCACCTTGGAACTTCTGATTTATATCTGCTGGGAATTTAAATTCTGTTAAATCTAATAAGAAAACTACATCCCATTCCATTCCTTTAGATTTATGATATGTACATACAGTTATACCTCCAGGCTTTGGCTCATATCCATTTATCTCATAAATTATTTCACTTATATAGTTAAATACTCTATTTCTATCATCTAGCAATATTTTAGCTATATCATATAAACTAGTATTTGGATTATCTTGAACTAAATATCTTACATAAAAAGCAATATAATCTATCATCGCTTTTTCTTCATCTGTAATTTCTATGTTTTCACCAATTAATAATATAAGCTCATCCATTTTTATAGATTGATATTCTAATATTTGCTTTATACTATTTATTCCTTTTATAAAACTTAAATATATAGAATCTTCATCAGCTATAACAACTTCTCTAATAACTTCATCTGTATTATAAATAATATCTTCTACAGGATATTTTTTTAGCTTTATTAAGAATTCTTCTTTGCCAATTTTATTATCTGTTCGAATATATACTTTTTCTAGTACAGCTAATAACTTTTCTATATTGTCACATTCAGAAATATAATCAATTATATATCCAATATTATTTATAACTCTTCTTTTATGACCTGAGTTTGGACCAAGCTCATCAAACTCTATATTTCTTTTTTCTAGTACTTGTCCTATTTCTCTTATTTGATTATTAAAAGGTACTAATATACCTATGCTTTTATCTGGAGTTGTATTTTTTATATACTCCACAAATTTTACAGTTTGTCTAATTTCTTTTTCCCAAGTTTCATACCATTTAACATTTAATAAATATTTATCTGGCTTTGGATTTTCTTTATAGCCCTTACCTTCTGGTACAGTTCTAACTTCCATTTTTTCTAATGCACTTCTACATTCTTCTAAATAAAATTCATCTGTAACAAAATTAACAAGTTCATTTGCTAATTCTATAATATCTTTTGAACTTCTATTAGACATGTCCATCTTATAGCAGTTGTCTGCTTCTTCCATAAACTCTTTAAAATACTTAGGGTCTGATGATGAGAATGTACCATTTATACTTTGGTTTACATCTCCAACTCTAACTAAATTATTATTATTTTCTGCTATAAGTTTTATTATCTTTCCTTGAAGCTCATTAGAGTCTTGGCATTCATCTTCAAATATATATGAATATCTATTTTGGAATTTTATCTTTAAAGCTTCATCACTACTTAGTGCTTTATATGC
>JAFOOW010000039.1 GCA_017425305.1 Peptostreptococcaceae bacterium
GTAGCAAATGGAGACTTACATTATGTACTTACTATAGGTTTTAAAATGATAATAGTTGCGATAGTAGGGGCAATAGGCGGGATGTTATGTTCAACTTTTGCAGCTGTTGCAGCCATGTCACTAGGTGAAAGATTAAGACAAGGATTATTTAATAAAATACAAGAGCTATCATTTTTAGAGATAGACAAATTAAAAACATCATCATTAATTACACATTTAACTAATGATATAACTCAAATTCAACAAATGTTTTTAATGTCATTAAAGATAGCAGTTAGAGCACCACTTTTAGCAATAGGTGGTATATTTATGGCAGTAAGATTAAGTACAAAGCTTTCAACTGTTTTCTTAATAAGCATACCTTTAATAGTTGTAGGTATAGTTATAATACTAAAGAAATCTTTACCACTATTTACAACAGTTCAAAGTAAAATAGACAATGTAAATACAGTAATGAGAGAAAACATATTAGGTATTAGAGTTATAAAATCTTTTACTTTAGAAGGTAATGAAAATAAAAGATTTAATGAAGTAAATGATGACCTAAAAGAAAGTAGTATAAAATCACAAAATATGAATATGATTCTATGGCCTTTTGCTAGTTTAATAATGAACTTAAGTGTTGTAGCTATATTATGGTTTGGTGGAAACTTAGTAAATACTGGTGGCTTAGAAATAGGTAAGATAATGGCATTTATAAACTATCTTACACAAATAATGTTCTCAACAATAATGGTAATAAATATAATGATGAACATATCAAGAGCTAAAGCATCAGCAGATAGAGTTAATAAAGTATTTAATACTGAAAGCTCTATAGTAGAAGCAGATAATGCAAAAGATATAAATGAATTTGATATAGAATTTAAAAATGTTTCATTTAGATATAATAAAAATAGTGAAAATGTATTAGAAAATATATCTTTCAAAGCAAAAGAAGGCGAAACTATAGGAATAATAGGTTCTACTGGTTGTGGAAAAAGTTCTTTAGTAAGTTTAATTCCAAGACTATATGATGTAACTGAAGGTGAAATTTTAATAGGCGGAGTAAACATAAAGGATATTAAGTTAAATACTCTTAGAGATAAAATAGGAGTAGTACTTCAAGAAAGTATATTATTCTCAGGAACTATTGAAGATAACTTAAAATTTGGTAATAAAAATGCTACAACAGAAATGATGGAAGAAAGTGCAATTAATGCTCAAGCATTTGAATTTATAAGCACAAAAGAAGATGGTTACCAAAGTAAGGTAGAGCAAAGAGGTAAAAACTTATCTGGTGGTCAAAAGCAAAGATTATCTATTGCTAGAACTTTAATAAAAAATCCTAAAATATTAATAATGGATGATTCATCAAGCGCACTAGATATGGCAACAGAAGCAAAACTTCAAAATGCTATAAAAACTAATATGACAGATTCAACAGTATTTATAATAGCTCAAAGAATATCTGGGGTTATGGATGCTGACAAGATTATAGTAATGGATGAAGGTCAGATAGTAGATATAGGAACACATGAAGAATTATTACAAAGTAGTGAAATTTATAGAAGTATAGCAGTATCTCAGTTAGGTGAGGAGGTGCTTGAAAATGTCTAATAAGTCAGCAACATTAGCTAGACCAGGTGGACCTGCATCGGCAATGATAGGTAAGAAAAAAGAAAAGCTTAAAAATCCTAAAGAAACTATGGGAAGGCTTTTAAAATATATAGGTAGTAAAAAGTTAGCTTTAGTAATAGTATTTATACTTTGTGTAGTAACAACTGTAACTACAATAATAGGTACTAAGTACAATGGAGAAGTAGTAGATAAATTTATAGCAGTAGGAAATATGAAAGGTCTATTTAATATATGTATGGTGTTAGTTTTTATGTATATAGTAAATGCAATAGCTACATTTGTACAAAATAGAATAATGATAGACTTGGCACAAAATACTTCTGCTAAAATAAGAAAAGATTTATTTGATAGTATACAAAAGCTACCATTAAGATACTTTGATACAAATTCAAGTGGTGACTTAATGAGTAGATTAACAAATGATGTGGATAATATAAACATGACATTATCACAAAGTGTAACTCAGTTTGCATCAGGTATAATAAATATATCAGGTATGCTTGTGGCTATGTTAATGTTAAGCCCTAGTTTAACATTAGTAGGACTTACTACTACACCATTAATGTTTATAATAACTAGGTTAATAATGAAGAAAACACAACCTTTCTTTATAAATCGTCAAAAAGAATTAGGTAAGTTAAACGGATATATAGAAGAAATGGTATCAGGGCAAAAAGCTACTTTATTATTCTCTCAAGAAGAAAAAGTTAAAGCTGAGTTTAGTAAGATGAACAAAGAACTTACTAAAAGTGCTATAGTTGCAGAAGCTTTATCAGGATGGATGGGTCCTGTAATGAACTTTATAAACAACTTAACTTATTTAATACTTGCAGTAGCAGGTGGTTACTTTATAGTTAGTGGTAAAAATATAACTGTGGGTATGGTATTTAGTATAATACTATACATGAGAAGTTTTAACAGACCTATAAATGATATGCTTAACCTAGCTAATACAATACAATCAGCACTTGCAGGAGCAGAGAGAGTATTTGAAGTTATGGATGAAGAATTTGAACAAGATAAAGAAGATGCTATTGATATAGACACTATAGAAGGTGAAGTAACTTTAGAAAATGTAGAGTTCTCATATACTAAGGATAAAAAGATATTAAAAGGAATAGACTTACATGCAAGTAAAGGTAAGACTGTAGCAATAGTAGGACCTACTGGTTCTGGTAAAACTACTGTAATAAACTTATTAAACAGATTCTACGATATAGATAGTGGTAAGATAACTATTGATAATAAAAATATAGATGAATTTACTATAAAAAGTTTAAGAAAATCTATAGCAATAGTATTACAAGATACTTATTTATTCTCTACAACAGTAAGAGAAAATATAAGATTTGGTAGACTGGATGCTACAGATGAAGAAGTAGAAGCTGCAGCAAAACTTGCACATGTTCATCACTTTATAAAACAGTTACCAGATGGATATGATACAGTACTTTCAGATAACGGAAGTGATTTATCTCAAGGTCAACGTCAATTATTAGCAATAGCAAGAGCTATGATATCAAATTGTTCTATACTAATATTAGATGAAGCTACTTCTTCAATAGATACTAGAACAGAAATAGATATACAAAAAGCTATGACTAACTTAATGAAGGATAAGACTACATTTATAATAGCACATAGATTAAGTACTATTAAAAATGCAGATGAGATAATAGCTATAAAAGATGGTTGTATAATAGAAAAAGGAAATCATGATGAGTTGTTAGATAAAGATGGATTCTATGCTAATCTTTATAATAGTCAATTTAGACAGGGATTAAGTATTTAATATAAAAAAACTCTTAGGAAACTAAGAGTTTTTTTATTTATATAGTTTTTTGAAGGAAAATAATTACATAATATTGAAATTGGGTATAAGTATAATAATAAATTATAAGGGGGAGATATAAATGGATTATAAAAATCTTATATCAAATGGGAAATCAGTTAGGGAATTTAAAAATAAAGAAATAAAAGAAAAGTATTTTAAGGAAATAGAAGACTATATTAAAAATAATAAGAAATTACTGCCTGAAATAAATATTGAGTGTGAAGTATTTAGTAAGGAAGAAAGTTATGAAAAACTAAAAAATATAGCGGGATATAATGGGCATATGATAGAAGCACCACACTACCTTATTTTATTATCAGATAAAGAACAAGGATATATTGAAAATAGTGGATACATAGGTGAAAGAATAATATTAAAAGCTAGAGATTTAGAGATAGATTCTTGTTGGGTAACTTTTACAGATAGTAATTTGATAAAAGAGAAATTAGGAATTTTATCAGATAAAGAAGTTACAGCTATTATTGCTTTAGGTTATGGAGAAAATAAAAATGCTAAAAGTAAAAGAGCATTAGACAGATTAGGTATAGAAGAAATTGTATATATGAATGAGTGGGGTAAAAATGCAAATATAGATGAGTTAGATGAAAGAGGACTTTTAGATGCATTTAGTTATGCAAGAATGGCTCCATCAGTACTTAATAGACAACCATGGAGATTTATAGTAGATGGTGGTAAGGTTATATTAGTAGTTAAGAAAGATGACTTTACTAGCGAATATGAAAAAGGAATAGATGCTGGAATAGCTATGTTATACTTTGGATTAATAATAGATACAACTATGTTTGATTTAAGATGGAGTATGGGAGATATTGATAAAGATTATAATGTACCTAGTGGTTATGAGGCTATAGGGTATTGTAATATATAGGAGAATATATTAATACATAAATTAATTGATGCATGTGATTTAAAAACATATCTTATAAATAGATATGTTTTTTATTTTTAATAGATA
>JAFOOW010000040.1 GCA_017425305.1 Peptostreptococcaceae bacterium
CTTGTGTATTAGTATTTTATCCTGCATAAGTTTCATCTATGAAAATAACACGTAAGAAAACTTATGGTGAATTTTTGGAGGTAAAAACATTATGAAGAGAAAAATATTAGTACCAATACTTACATCAATAATAACATTTTCAATGAGTATAATATCTAATGCAGATGATATAAAAGAAAATCAAAAAGTTGATACGGTAGGGGTAATAGAACTAGCAGAATTTAAAGACTTAAGCTATAAAGTTGCAGCTATAAAAGATGGTATGGCTGTTAAAATAAGAGAAAACGGATCTGTAAAGAAAGTTGCATATACAGGAGATGAATTCAGAATAATCGGAGAACAAGATGACTGGTATAAAGTTGAATTAGGAGAAGGTTCTGAAGGATGGATAGCATCTAGATTTGTAGATGTTAAGGGAGCAACAGGTTATATAACTGCAGATAAAGTAAACTTAAGAAAAGAAGCTAATATAGAATCTGAAATACAAAAAGAATTAGAATTAGCAACTAAAGTTGAAGTTATAGAAGAGCAAGATAATTGGTTAAAAGTTAAAAAAGGAGAAACTGAAGGATACATAAGAAATTTATATGTATCAGATGAAGCTCCTGTTATAGAAATAGAAGAGCAAGTTGTTACTACAAATACTGTTGTTAGCAGCTCACAATCTTCAAGTAATAGCCAATCAACAAACAATAATAATACACAAAAACCTGTTCAAAGGCCAGTTGAAAAACCAGAAGCACCACCTGCAAGTAATTCAGGTAAAGTAAGTGCTGTACTTAATTTAGCATATTCTAAATTAGGTTCACCATATGAGTGGGGAGCATCTGGTCCAAATACATTTGACTGTTCAGGATTCACATCTTATGTATTTAGAAATGCAGCAGGAGTATCTATACCAAGAACATCAGGTTCTCAATATGGAGTAGGTACATCAGTTAGTAAATCTAATTTAATGCCAGGAGATTTAGTATTCTTCTCAAGTAGTGGAGGAAGAATAACTCATGTTGGTATATATGTTGGAGGAGGAAATATGATACACTCACCTCAAACAGGAGATGTAGTTAAAGTATCAAGTATAAACTCTGCATATTACACAAGAACTTACGTTGGAGCAAAAAGAGTTTTATAATAAAATTTCATAGATATGAATATTAAGGAATATCTTTATTTAAGATATTCCTTTTTTATTCAAATCACATTGACATAAAGTGGTAAAGGTGCTAATATTCTATAAAGAAAACTTTTAAATTTAGTCCAGAGAGGCTAAAAAGGGGGAAATTAATATGAAATTAAAAGGAAGAAATTTAATCCAACCAGAAGACTTTTCAATAGATGAGATAGATGAAATTCTATCTTTATCTCAAAATATTATAGATAATCCATCAAAATATGCAAATGTATGTGAAGGTAACTTACTAGCAACATTATTTTATGAACCATCAACAAGAACAAGATTTAGCTTTGAAGCTGCAATGAATAGATTAGGTGGAAGAGTTATAGGTTTTTCAGAGCCTAACTCATCATCAACAGCTAAAGGTGAAACTTTAGAAGATACAATGGAAACAGTATCATGCTATTCAGATTTAATTGTTATGAGGCATCCAAGAGCAGGTTCAGCATCGGAGGCATCAAAATTTGCTAGAGTACCATTTATAAATGCAGGAGATGGAGGAAATCAACATCCAACTCAAACTCTTACTGATTTACTTACAATAAAATCACTTAAAGGAAATTTAGAAAATCACACAATAGGAATATGTGGAGATTTAAAAAATGGAAGAACAGTACATTCATTAGTAAAAGCTATGGCTAGATATAAAAATACTAAGTTTGTATTTATAGCTCCAAATGAACTTAAAATGCCTGAATATATAAAAGAGGCAATAAAAGGTCATGCATACTATGAAACTAATAATTTAGATGAAGTTATAGGAAGTTTAGATATTCTTTACATGACTAGAATACAAGGTGAAAGATTCGAAAATCAAGAAGAATACAATCGTTTAAAAGATTATTATATACTTACTCCAAAGAAAATGGAAAAAGCACGAGAAGATATGTTAGTAATGCATCCATTACCAAGAGTAAATGAAATAGATACGGAAATAGACAAAGATAAAAGAGCTGTTTATTTCGACCAGGCTAGATATGGAATGTATGTAAGAATGGCATTAATAATCAAACTTCTGGGGGTAGAAAAAATTGCGTAGGCTTCTGATAAAAAACGTTAGGATAATAGATGCAAATAAAGATATAAAAAGTGATTTGCTTGTAGAAAATGGTAAGATTTCAAAAATAAATTCCAATATAGAAATAGAAAATATTAATACTATAGATGGTGGGCATTATGTATTAATGCCATCATTTATAGATTTACATACACATTTAAGAGACCCAGGGTTAACTCATAAGGAAGACTTAGAAAGCGGTCAAAAAGCAGCTTTAAAAGGTGGATTCACAGTATTATGTCCAATGGCAAATACTAAGCCAGTATGTGATAATCCAGAAGTTATGAATTATATAATTAATAAAGCTGAAAACTTAGATTTATGTGATATAAAGCAAGTTTGTTCTATAACTAAAAATTTAGAAGGCGATGAAATGATAGATATAAAGTCTATGATAGAACATACTAGATTATTTTCAGATGACGGATACACGTTACACAATACTGAAATAATGAGAGATGCTCTAAAGTTATCAAAAAAATTAGATTTTAAAGTTTTAACACATTGTCAGCCTGAATTTGAAATAGTAGAAAGAGATTTAAAGCTACTAGGAGAAGTTGGTGGAAATCTACACATATGTCATATAAGCTTAAAAGAAACATTAAATAAGATAAAAAAATATAAGGATAGAGGTTACAAATTTACTTGTGAAGTAGGTCCACATCATATATATGGATATGGACTTGATTATAAAGTAAATCCATCTTTTGCAGAAGAAGAAGATATGAAGTATTTAATACAAGGTATAAAAGATGGATATATAGATATGATAGGAACTGACCATGCTCCTCACACACAAGAAGATAAGGAAAATGGAGCTCCAGGAATATC
>JAFOOW010000041.1 GCA_017425305.1 Peptostreptococcaceae bacterium
AAGGAATTATAAGTAAGTTAAATTACTTAAAAAGCTTAGGTATAAGTATAATATATTTAAGTCCTATATTTGAAGCTCAAAGTAATCATAAATATGATACTGGCAACTATAAAGCTATAGATCCAATGTTTGGTGATGAAGAAATATTTAAAGAGTTAATTAAAGAAGCTAAAGAAAAGGGTATGAGTATAATACTAGATGGAGTATTTAGTCATACAGGTGATGATAGCATATACTTTAATAAATATGGAAATTATGATTCTTTAGGGGCATATCAGTCTAAAGAGTCTAAATATTCATCTTGGTATAACTTTAAAAACTATCCTAATGAATATGATTGTTGGTGGGGAGTTAAATCTATGCCAAATGTAAATGAAAATGAAGAATCATATATGGATTATATAATAAGAGACAAAGACAGTGTAATAAATAAATGGATGAATTACGGTGTTAAAGGATGGAGATTAGATGTTGTAGATGAACTTCCAAATAAGTTTTTAGATGAGCTTAGAAAAGAAACTTTAAAAGCCAATAATGAATCAATATTAATAGGTGAAGTTTGGGAAGATGCATCTAATAAGATAAGTTATAATGAAAGAAGAAAATATCTTTTAGGAAATCAGTTAAATGGAGTAACTGGTTATGTGTTTAAAAATATAATATTAGATTTTTTAACATATAAAATAAACTCATCAGATGTATATAATAAGTTTATGACAATAAAAGAAAATTATCCAAAGTATGCATTTAAATCTAATTTAAACTTATTAGGTACTCACGACACACCTAGAATACTTACTGAATTAAATGAAGATAAGGAATTATTAAATTTAGCAGTAGCTATTCAAATGACATTTGAAGGAGTACCATATGTATATTATGGTGATGAAGCAGGTATGACAGGTGGAAAGGATCCTGATAATAGAAAAACATATCCTTGGAAAAATGAAGATAAAGAACTAATAGCTTTCTATAAGAAAATGATAAAAGATAGAAATAATAATGAAGTTTTATCTAGAGGAGATACAACATTCTTAAATTTAGAAAATGAAGATGTATTTGCTTATATAAGACATATGGAAAACTCACAAGAGAATGAAGTATTAGTTATAGTAAATAGGTCAAATAATGAAAATACAGTATCAATTAACTTGAAAGAAGTATATAAATCTATAAAATCAGCAGAAGAAGAATATGAATTAATAGATAATAAAGTATATATAAGATTAGAACCTAAATCATTTAAAATATTAAATTTAAGTAGATAAATAAAAATAGGAATTAAAATCTATAGATTTTAATTCCTATTTTTTAGTTTAATTCTTTAACTATATTAGCAGCCCATTTTTTAGATAGAGCTCTAGGCACTCCAAAAATAAATTTAACTATTTCTTCAGAGTAAGTTAGAAGAACTAATAAATATATTGGAGCTCCTTTTACAGCAAATATAAATGTTAGGGGTAATGAAACTAACCACATACATCCAAGTTCTAAGAATAGAGAGTATTTTGTATCTCCACCACTTCTCAAAACACCTATTATTATAAGTGTATTGAAGGCTCTTAGCCCCATAAATACACCCATTATAAAGAATATTTTAATTATATCAGGACGTATAGTATCAGACACACTAAATATTTTCAATAAAATTGGAATTGCCAATATAAGTAAAATACCTAATATGCTACCAATTATAAATACTATTTTAGAAAACTTTTTAGCATAATCAATAGCAATATATGTATTATCTGAACCTAGCTCATTACCTAGCATTATAGATGCTCCTATAGCAACACATACTGCAGTCATAATAAAGAAGTTACCTGTACTAGTAGCTATCTGACTTGCAGCAATTGCCGAAGTACCAGCTTTAGCATAAGCTATAGAGTAAAATACTGTTCCAACAGCCCATAGAGAATCATTTAATAATATAGGTAAACTTTTTGATATAAATGTATTAAGGAATAATTTATCTATTGATTTGAAATCAGATAGATTAAATTTTAATAAATAATCTTTTTTTATAAAGTATATATATCCAACTAATAATACGAACTCAACTATTCTAGCAATAACCGTAGCTAAAGCTGCACCCTTAACCCCCATAGCAGGGAAACCAAGATGACCAAATATTAAGCAGTAATTTAATATAACGTTAGTTATAAGAGCAATACCACTACATATCATACCTAGCTTAGGATTCCTTATGCTTCTAGAACCCATACTAAATACCATACTGATAGCAATTAAAGGGTAGCAAAAAGCAATTATGCTAAAATAATCAGTACATAATTTAATTACTTCTGGGTCATACGAGAAGAAGTGTATTATCAATTTAGGTAAAAATACTGCTGGTATAAGGAATAATAAACCTAATAAAACTCCTAAAAATACACTTAAACTAGTTATTTTTTTTATATTCTTAGTATCATTTTTGCCAAAGAATTGAGAGATAAATAGTCCCGCTCCTCCTGTTAATCCAGACATTGTCATATTAAATAAGAAGAAAAATTGATTAGCAACGCCTATAGATGCAACAGATGCTTCACCTAAACTACTTATCATTACTGTATCTATAACATTTACTGATGTAGAAATTAAGTTTTGTACTATTATCGGAATACACAAAGACACTAAAATTTTATAAAACTTTTTATCATCTTCATTTAGTCTTAACATAGAAATTAAAAAGCCCCCCTTTATATATTACATATACTCTTCCCATTCCTCATATAACTGAGATAATCTATCTTCCAAGTCAGACTTATTTTGACTTACTTCTTTAGCTTTTTCAGGATTAGAATATACTTCTTCTTGGCACATAAGAATATCTAACTCTTCTATTTTAAGTTCAACTTCTTCAATCTCTTTTTCGATATTTTGTCTTTTAACTCTTGCTTTTTTTTCTATTTCTCTTTGTTCTCTTTCTTTTCTTTTTTCATCTTTAAGCTGAGTTTTTGTTTTTTCTTCTGTTGTAGCAACAATACTCATTTCTTGAGCTTGTTTTTTCTTTTCTATATAATAATCATAATTACCAAGATATTCAGTAATTCCATTTTCATCTAGAACAAGAATTTTATCTATTACAGTATTTAAGAAATATCTATCATGAGATATAGTAAATAATGTACCTTCGTAATTTAGTAAAGCTTCTTCTAGAACTTCTTTAGAATCAATATCTAAGTGGTTAGTAGGTTCATCTAGTAATAAGAAGTTTGAGTTTGAAAGTATTAACTTTAAAATAGCAACTCTAGCTCTTTCACCACCACTTAAAGTAGAAATCTTTTTAAATACTTCTTCATCTTCAAACAAGAATGCACCTAACATAGTTCTAAGTGTAGTTTGAGTAAGTTGTGGGTGGTCATTCCATATTTCATCTATGATGGTATTATCTAAGTTAAGCGTCTTTTGTTCCTGATGGAAGTAATCAACATGTACATTTGTTCCTAATTTAACACTACCAGTCAAAGGTTGTAAGTTGTTCATTATTATCTTAAATAATGTAGATTTTCCAGCACCATTTGGACCTATTAGTGCAACTTTTTCACCTCTATAAATATTTAAATTTAAATTCCTAAATAAAGTTCTATCACCATAACCCATAGAAATATCTCTTGCTTCTAGAACATCATTACCACTAGTTACAGATGGACTAAACTTTATATTAGCTTTTTTTCTATACATTTCAGGTCTATCCAAAACTTCAACTTTATCTAACATTTTTTCTTTACTACGAGCTCTTTTAAGGTGTTTTTCTCTACCATAAGCTTTAAGTCTATCTATAGATTCTTCTTGCTTTTTTATTTCTTTTTGTTGGTCTTCAAATTTTTTAAGCTCTAATTCTTTTTCAACTTTTGATAATTCTATAAACTTAGAGTAGTTACCATTATACGTTCTTAATTTTTTGTTATGAATTTCGAAAACTCTATTAACTACTTGGTCTAAGAAATATCTATCATGTGAAATTATTATAACAGTTCCTTTATATTGTTTTAAAAATACCTCAAGCCATTCAATAGCTTCTGAGTCTAAGTGGTTAGTAGGCTCATCTAATAATAATAGTGAAGGATTCTTAAGTAGTAACTTAGCAAGCAATACTCTAGTTTTTTCTCCTCCAGATAAAATGTTTATTTTTTTATCCATATCTTCATCAGAGAACCCAAGCCCTTTTAAAACTCCCTTAGCTTCAGATTTATATCCGTATCCATTTAACTCTGAAAACTTTTCAAGCTTGTTTGAGTATTCATTCATAATTTTTTCTAATTCTTTTGAGTTAGGGTTAGAACTTTCATTTGCAATTTTAACTTCTAAATCTCTTAGATAAGTTTCCATTTCTATTAAATCTTTGAATACTTCTAAAACTTCTTCGAAGATAGTACCTTCAGAATGGAAGTTTGTATTTTGTTCAAGGTATCCTATTTCAACACCTTTACCAAGATAGATATCTCCACTATCGTATCCATATATACCTGATAGGATTTTAAATAAAGTAGTTTTTCCAGTACCATTAACACCTATTATTCCTACTTTATCATATTCATTAACAGTGAAACTAACATTTTCTAGTATTGTATCTATTCCAAAACTTTTATTTAAGTTATTACATGACAAAACAATCATAAATTTATACCTCCTTTAAACTACCTAAAATTATAATGTTTTGGTATAATATAATCAAGGATATATATAATGATTTAGAAAATAGTAAATTTTAAGTAGTAAGGATATGGGGAGAGAATATTTAGGAGGTGAAGATATGAGCAACAAAAACATATCTATGGCAGTAATAAGAAGACTACCTAAATATCATAGATACTTAGGGGATTTACTAGATAGAGATATTCAAAGAATATCATCTAAAGAGTTAAGCGATATAATAGGATTTACTGCATCTCAAATAAGACAAGATTTAAATAATTTTGGTGGATTTGGACAACAAGGTTATGGATATAATGTAGAGGAATTATACAATGAAATCGGAAATATATTAGGATTATCTAGGAAGTATAATACCATAATTGTAGGAGCAGGTAACTTAGGACAGGCTATAGCTAATTACTCTGGATTTAGCAAAGCAGGATTTAAAATAAAAGCATTATTTGATGCTAATCCTAGAATGATAGGTTTAAAAATAAGAGATTTTGAAATATTAGATTCTGAAAAAATAGAAGAATTTATAAAAAATAATGAAATTGATATAGCTATACTATGTATACCTAAGAATGGGGCTCAGGAATTAGTAGATAGAATAGTTAAATCAGGAATAAAAGGGATTTGGAACTTTGCACCTCTAGACTTAGAAGTGCCTAATGATGTAATAGTTGAAAATGTAAATTTAACAGAAAGTTTATTTACATTATCTTATTTAATGAACGAAAATGAATAAATAAAAAAGCTACCTTTAATAAAGGTAGCTTTTTTATTTATAAACCTAAAATTATTCAGGTTGTGGAGCGTCAACAGGACAAACACCAGCACAAGAACCACATTCTATACAAGCGTCTGCATCTATAACGTATTTATCATCTCCAGCTGATATACAGCTAACTGGACACTCAGCTTCACAAGCACCACAGCTTATGCAAGCATCATTTATCATATAAGCCATCTCAAAATCCTCCCTTAATTAAAATGTAACAAAAATTGTTCAATAGTATTATATCAAAAAAAAACTAATATAACAATTATATTTAATATAATAAAAAATAATAAATTCAAATATAATAGTTACAAATATTTACATATATTAGAATTTGTGGATTTAAATAAAAAATAATACTAATATATATAAATATGGGAGAGTGATATATATGGCTAGAAAAATTAATAAGAAAAAATTTATATTTGTAGTAACTACTATAAGTATGTTTATAAGTTTTAGTTATTTTAAAATTATAAATAGTAATAAAATAGAAGAAGTTAATAATCAAACTATTATTAAAAATTCAAATGATAAAATTATTAATGAAATAGAAAATAAAAGTATAAAAATTAGTTTTGCAGGGGATGTTACAATGGGTAATTATAAAGGTTCTTCATATTATGGAACCTTTGATAATGAGTTTGAAAATCAAGGACAGAACTATGAGTATTTCTTTAAAAATGTAAAAAGCATATTTGAAGAAGATGATTTAACAATAGTAAATCTAGAAGGACCTTTAACAACATCTAAAAATGCAAAAGTAAAGAAGTTTGCATTTAAAGGTGACCCTTCGTATGTAAATATTCTTAAATTAGGAGATATAGAAGCAGTTACATTATCTAATAATCATTCAGAGGATTATTTTGATGAAGGTATAAAAGACACTAAGTTTGTTTTAGATGAGAATAGTATAAATTATTTTGGATTAGGTGAAGTAAGTAAAATAGATTTAGATGGAATTAAAATAGGGTTATTAGGATATAATGGATGGCCTGAAAATTATAATGCTGAATTCATATCAAATATGGAATCTGATATAAAAAAATTAAAGAATGAAACAGATGTAGTAATTACATATTTCCATTGGGGAACAGAAAGAAAGTATTATCCAGACCAAGTACAGATAGATTTTGCATATAAAGCTATAGATAGTGGAGCAGATGCAGTTATAGGGTCTCATCCTCATGTTATTCAAGGTATAGAAAAATATAAAGATAAATATATAGCATATAGTTTAGGAAACTTTTGTTTTGGAGGAAATAAAAATCCAGCAGATAAAGACAGTTTAATATATCAATTAACATTTAACTTTGAAAATAATAAGTTAGTTGGAATAAATGAACCTAACATAATTCCATGCTCTATATCATCAGATCAAAATAGAAATAATTATCAACCAACACCTACTACAGGGTTAGAATCAGAAAGAATAATAAATAAGTTAAAAGATATAAGTAAAAGTTTGAATATATAAACTTATTAAGTTTAAGTAAAAGTTTATAAATTGTTAAATTTATATAAAAATAGATAAAAATAAAACAAAATTTAAAGGAAATTAACTTCAATATTAATAAAAAAATTACTATTGAAGTTAATTTCCTTAAGATTACAATATAAAACGTCGAATTTGAAAGATA
The DNA here is from genome assembly GCA_017425305.1 of Peptostreptococcaceae bacterium. GTDB lineage: Bacteria > Bacillota > Clostridia > Peptostreptococcales > Peptostreptococcaceae > Paraclostridium. Next base: position 7,060 of record JAFOOW010000041.1, read on the forward strand.
TATAATAAAGTCTTATAAAGAAAATAATTTAAATATATTATCAAAAGTAATATATCAACAAAAAAAGTAAATTATGTTAAAAAAATAATAAATAAAAATTAGTACCAACTAAATAATAATTATGTTATAATCTAACTGTAAAACAAAGAAACCGTTTTCAAAAAATGGGGATTTAAAAAATAAATTATTTTTTAGGGGGCTTTTAAAATGGCTGAAAAAACTTTAAACGTTTTAGAAATCGCAAGATCTCAAGTTAAAACTGCATGTGACAGATTAGGGGCTGATCCAGCAGTATATGAAATATTAAAAAATCCAATGAGAGTGTTAGAAGTATCATTCCCAGTTAAAATGGATGATGGAACAACAAGATCATTTACAGGATATAGATCTCAACATAACAATGCATGTGGACCATTCAAAGGTGGTTTAAGATTCCATCCAGCTGTATGTATGGACGAAGTTAAAGCATTATCTACTTGGATGACATTCAAGTGTTCAGTAGTAGGTATACCATACGGTGGAGGAAAAGGTGGTATGGCTATCGATCCTAGAGACTTCTCTGAAGGTGAATTAGAAAGAATATCTAGAGGATTCGCTAAGGCTATAGCTCCAATAATAGGAGAAAAAGAAGATATACCAGCTCCAGATGTAAACACTAATGGACAAATAATGGCTTGGATGGTAGATGAATATGCTAACGTAACAGGAGAATTCCAACCAGGAGTATTCACTGGAAAGCCAGTTGATTTCTACGGATCTTTAGCTAGAACTGAAGCTACAGGATACGGAGTTGCTACAATGGCAATGGAAGCTGCTAAGAAAAAAGGTATAGATGTATCTAATGTAAGAGTTGCATTACAAGGGTTTGGAAATGTTGGAAGTTATGCAGGTATGTACATAGAAGAAGCTGGTGCTAAAGTTGTAGCTGTAGAAGACCATACAGGAACTATAGTAAATGAAGCTGGAATAGATATGAAAGCTTTAATGGATTATAATAAAGAACATAGATGTATAAAAGGATTCCCAGGTGCAGACGCTGTAGAAGGTAGCGTAATAACTATGGATGTAGATGTATTAATGCCATGTGCATTAGAAAATCAAATAACTTCAGCTAATGCTGGGGATGTAAAAGCTAAAATAGTATGTGAAGGTGCTAATGGACCAACTACTCCAGAAGCAGATGCTATATTATTTGCAAATGGTGTAACTTTAGTTCCAGATATATTAGCTAACAGTGGTGGAGTTACTGTTTCTTACTTCGAATGGGTACAAAACTTAATGAGATATAACTGGACTTTCGAAGAAGTTCAAGATAAGCAAAAAGCATTAATGGTTAAAGCATTTGAAGAAATATGGTCATTAGCAGGAGAGCATGGAGTAGATATGAGAACTGCTGCATACATGATGTCTATAAAGAGAATAGCAGATGCTATGAAATTAAGAGGATGGTATACTGAAACTCCTGTTAAGCAAGTTGAAGAAAATAAAGAAGAATCTACAGTATTAGCTTAATTAAAATGAAAATAATAACTTAAGATAAAAAGGCTACATATATAAGTTTATATATGTAGCCTTTTAATATTTTATTGCAATAAAAAATTGCATAGCACCTGCTATACAACCATAATATACTAAAAAGGGTAAAAATATTTACTTTTACTAAAAAATAGTATATAATAAAATTAAAAAAAGTATATTTAGGTGATTTTTTGGATAAAATAATAAATTATTTTATTAATTTACAATTTTATTATATACAAGGTATAAAACATATTAATAATTTCAATATAAAGAATACTATATAATTTGTAACAAAGGATTACAAAAAAGTTACAAATATTTCAAATATATACATATCTTGTGTATTAGTATTTTATCCTGCATAAGTTTCATCTATGAAAATAACACGTAAGAAAACTTATGGTGAATTTTTGGAGGTAAAAACATTATGAAGAGAAAAATATTAGTACCAATACTTACATCAATAATAACATTTTC
>JAFOOW010000003.1 GCA_017425305.1 Peptostreptococcaceae bacterium
GTATCATTGTTAAGAACTAAGGTTATCCTTGGTTCTTATATTTTTAAATTCATAAGGAAATATTTTAGGTGTTATGTACCTATATTATTATAAAAATGTTTTCTTATTTAATAAAACAGCTTTATTATACTTAGTGTATTAATTTACAAACGAGGTGATTAACATGGGATTAACCCCAATGATGAGACAATACATGGAGATAAAGGATAAGTATCAAGATTGTATCCTTTTTTATAGATTAGGTGACTTTTATGAAATGTTCTTCGAAGATGCTAAAACAGCTTCTAAAGAGCTAGAATTAGTTTTAACAGGTAGAGAATGCGGCTTAGAAGAGAGGGCTCCTATGTGTGGAATTCCTTTTCATGCAGCTACAAACTATATATCTAGATTAGTTTCAAAAGGATATAAAGTTGGTATATGTGAACAGATTGAAGATCCTGCTCAAGCTAAAGGAATAGTTAAAAGAGACGTAATAAAAGTTATTACTCCTGGTACATTTTCAGAGGCAAATGGGGAAGAGGAATATAAGAATACATATATAATGGCTATATATAATCAAGATGGATATTATGGAGTTGCATCGTCGGATATATCTACTGGTGAGTTTAAAACAACATTCTTCAAAGAATTAAAAACAACTCTTTTAGATGAAGTTTCTAAAATCTCACCTAAAGAAGTAATTGTTGATGTTAATTTTGATGAAGAGCTATTAAATGAAATTCATAACATAAATAATGCATTAATAACTAAAAAGAATGTTATTAACTTTAACTGTACTGATGAAGAACTTATAAACCAATTTAGTGAAGTAGAAATTGCTGGACTAGATTTAAGAAGTAAAGTAGCCTCTTCTATTTTATTAAAGTATATATTAGATACTCAAAAAATGAGTCTTTCTAACATAAACACTCTGGAAACTTATGATATAGTTAACTATATGACTATAGATAGTAGCTCTAGAAGAAACTTAGAATTAACAGAAAATCTTAAAGAAAAGTCTAAAAAAGGTAGCTTAATTTGGGTTTTAGATAAAACATCTACTACAATGGGTGGAAGAGCTTTAAGAAAGTGGATAGAAGAACCATTAATAAATATCAATGAAATAAATAATAGATTAGACTCTGTAGATGAGCTATTTAATAATATCTACTTTACTGAAGAGTTAAGAGAAGCCTTAAGAGATATTTACGATATCGAAAGAATAGTAGGTAAAATTTCTAATAAAAATGTAAATGCAAAAGATTTAGTATCTTTAAATATATCATTAAAGAAATTACCTGAAATAAAAGAAAGGCTATCTGTTTGTAAATCAAATTTATTAAACAATTGGTATAAAAACTTAGATGTACTAGAAGATATAAGCTCATTGCTTTCAAAGGCTTTATTAGACGATCCTGCTACTTCTATTAAAGAAGGTAATATCATAAAGACTGGTTACTCTGATAAGGTAGATGAGCTAAGAGAAGCAAAATTAAACGGTAAGCAATGGATTGCTTCATTAGAAAGTAAGGAAAGAGAATTTACTGGAATTAAATCTTTAAAAATAGGTTATAATAAAGTATTTGGATACTATATAGAAATATCTAAAGCTAATTATAACCTAATACCAGAAGGACGATATATAAGAAAACAAACTTTAGCTAATGCAGAACGTTATATTACAGAAGAGCTTAAAGTTGTAGAAGAAAAGATACTTGGTGCTGATGAACACTTAATGGCTCTTGAGTATGATTTATTCGTGGAACTACGAGATAAAGTAGAAGCTCAAATACCAAGATTAAAGAATAGTGCTAATATAATTTCTTCATTAGATGCTCTTACTACTTTAGCTAAGGTTGCTGTTGATAATAACTATATTAGACCTAGTATCAATACTGAAGGTACAATTGAAATAGAAGATGGTAGACATCCTGTAGTAGAAAAAGTAATTGGAAATGGTGAGTTTGTATCTAATAACACTCTTATCAATAAAAAGGATAATAGATTACTTTTAATAACAGGTCCTAATATGGCTGGTAAATCAACTTATATGAGGCAGGTAGCATTAATAACTCTTATGGCTCAAATAGGTTCATTTGTACCTGCTAGAAAGGCTACTATCTCTGTTTGTGATAAGATATTTACAAGAATAGGTGCATCAGATGACTTAGCTGGTGGTAAATCAACATTCATGGTTGAAATGTGGGAGGTATCTAATATATTAAAAAATGCTACTCCTAATAGCTTAGTATTATTAGATGAAGTAGGAAGAGGTACTTCCACTTATGATGGCTTAAGTATTGCTTGGTCTGTTATAGAATATATATCTAAGAATAATAATCTAAAATGTAAAACCTTATTTGCTACACACTATCATGAATTAACTAAACTAGAGGGTATTATTGAA
>JAFOOW010000042.1 GCA_017425305.1 Peptostreptococcaceae bacterium
AATGAAGAAATATCATTAGAAGAATTATATAATGCTCATTGTGAAACACTAGAGCCTATATTTCCAACTAAGTCGGTAGATATAAAAGAAAAGATAGAGACTATAAACTTTATATCTCAAGGTGAAGCTAAAAAATCATCTATAACTATAGCAAAACCAAGGGTATTCATACCAACATTCCCTGGAACAAACTGTGAATATGATTTACAAAGAGCTTTTGAAAAAGCAGAAGCAAACACAAATATAGAAGTATTTAAAAACTTAACATATAAAGATATAGAAGACTCTATAGAAACAATAGTTAAACAAATAAAACAGTCACAAATAATAATGTTACCTGGTGGATTTAGTGCAGGTGATGAGCCAGATGGTTCTGCTAAGTTTATGGCTACAGTATTTAGAAATCCTAAAGTTGCTGAAGCTGTTAATGAATTCTTAACTAAGCAGGATGGTCTAATGTTAGGAATATGTAATGGATTCCAAGCACTTATAAAGCTTGGATTAGTGCCATATGGTGAAATAAGAGAAACCTCAGTTGATGCACCTACATTAACTTATAATAATATAGGGCGACATCAATCTAAGATAGTTAGAACTAGAATAGCATCTAACAAATCTCCATGGCTTAAAGGTACTGAGGTTGGAGATACTCATAGCATAGCAATATCTCATGGAGAAGGTAAGTTTGTTGCTAGTGAAGAAGTTATGAGACAATTAATAGCTAATGGACAAATAGCTACTCAATATGTAGATTTCAATGATAATGCTACATATGATATAGAATTTAATCCAAATGGTTCAACTTACGCAGTTGAAGGTATAACAAGTGTAGATGGTAGAATATTCGGTAAGATGGGTCATTCAGAAAGAGTTGGAGAGCATGTTATAAAAAATATAATAGGTGAAAAAGACCAAAAAATATTTGAATCTGGAGTAAACTATTTTAAATAAATATTTAGATTTTTATAAATAAATTAATTTATAAAATAATAAAAAATCCCCTACTTAGGGGATTTCAGAACGTAGACAAAGTCTACGTTCTTTTATTTTTGTCAATACTCTTTATGAGGTGATAAATATGTTAACTGTAAGAAAAGAAAATTTTAGAGAAGATGAAATAAATGTTATATTAGATGGATTAGTTCCTGAAAATCATTTAGTGAGAAAAATAGAAAATGCAATAGATTTTAGTTTTATTTATGATAAAGTAAAAGATTTATACTCTCCGTTAGGAGCTCCAAGTATAGATCCAGTTGTTTTAATAAAAATAGTTTTAATTCAATATTTATTTGGCATACCTTCAATGAGGCAAACTATTAGAGAAATAGAAGTAAATGTAGCATATAGATGGTTTTTAGGTTATTCATTAACTGAAAAAATTCCTCATTTCTCAACTTTCAATAAAAACTACGAAAGAAGATTTAAAAATACAGATTTATTTGAATCAATATTTAAAGAAATTCTAGCGAGAGCTACAAAATGTGGATTTGTAGATTCTTCTAATATCTATATAGATTCTACACATATAAAAGCTAGCGCTAATAAAAAGAAATATACTAAAGTACAGGTAGATGTTCAAGCTAAGCATTATCAGGAAAAACTAGAAAAAGAAATAAACGAAGATAGAATAAAACACGGAAAAAGTCCACTATCTGAAGTAAAAGATGAAGAAGTAAAAAAAAAGAAAAAATAGAGAGTAATACAGATAAAGATAGTGGTATGTTCTTCAAAAATGAAAAAGAGAAATGCTTCGCATATTTAGCACATACAGCTTGTGATAACAATAATTTTATATTAGATTTCCATATTACACCTGGAAATATACATGATAGCGTAGCTTTTTCAGATTTATATAAGAAAGTAAGAAATAATAGTAAACAACATACAACAGCGATAGCTATAGATGCTGGATATATAACTCCTTATATTTGTAAAACTATTTTAGATGATGGTATAATTCCTGCTATTCCATATAAAAGACCTATGACTAAAAAAGGATTTTTTAAGAAATATGAATATGTATATGATGAGCATTATGACTGCTATATTTGTCCTAATAATAAAGTTTTAAAATATTCAACTACTAATAGAGATGGTTACAGAGAGTATAAATCTAATCCAAATGATTGTAAATCTTGTGAATACTTAAATACTTGTACTAATAGCAAAAACAAACAAAAACTAGTTACAAGACATATCTGGCAAAATTATTTAGAAGAAGCAAATCATCTTAGACATAAGTCGTATGTAAAAAAAGTTTATAGTAAGCGTAAAGAAACAATTGAACGAGTTTTTGCAGATGCAAAAGAGAAACATGGTATGAGATATACAAAATTGAGAGGTTTGTCGAAAATTAATATGGAGATAAGCCTTATTTTCTCATGCATGAACTTGAAAAAAATGGCCAATTGGCTGTGGAAAGATAGCTCTAATAAATTAAGGCTTACGCCTATTTTTAGTATTTTATCATTAAAAAACTTCATAAAAAAGAAAATAGCCATTTTATATAAATTAAAAATGGCTATTTTGTCTACAATCTGAGAGCTACTATAATTAGTAGCTCTTTTTTATTATAATAGTTTACTCAACTAATAAGTTTTTAATTTCATCTAAATCAAGTATTAAAATATGACTTCTAGAATAATCTATCAAACCTAATTCCTTCATATTTATAAGTTCACGAGAAAGAGAAGGCCTAGTAATTCCTAAATACTCAGATAGCTTTTGCTTAGTCATATTAAGCTTTATATTTTTAGTTTTTTGAACTTTATATTCATTTACTAAAAAATTGCATAACTTTTGTCTTATATTGCTAAAGGTTAAATTAGTAATAGACTTATTTAGTAAAAAGATTTTATTAGTTAAAGTATTTAAAAACATACCTA
>JAFOOW010000043.1 GCA_017425305.1 Peptostreptococcaceae bacterium
ATTCTGGTTTTTTCTGTTTTTGTTTTTTTTTTTTTAGTGAATATTTTTTGTATTATAACCTTATGTCTATCTTCAGTAGTTCTTATGAAATCATCATAAGATATATCCATAGTATTCCATAATTTTTGTATATCAGCTATCATTCCATCAAGGTATTCTATTTCTGTCATACCTTTTTCTTTAGCAGTTTTTTGTATTTTTTCTCCGTGTTCATCAGTTCCTGTTAAGAATTTTACATCGTATCCACAGAAACGCTTAAACCTTGCTATTGCATCTGCTGCAACAGTTGTATAAGTATGTCCTATATGTAAGTTACCACTTGGGTAGTATATAGGAGTTGTTACATAAAAGCTTGGCTTTGTCATATATATTTCCTCCTAGAAATTTATTTATATAAATAAAAAACTCGCCACCTATGATTATACATAGGGGCGAGATTATATTCGCGGTACCACCCTAATTTATCTAGTTGTTAAAGTTCATTCTAGATATCTTAGTAGACGTTAACGAGCCTAACCGTTTTACCTTAAAAATAGATTTTTCTATTATTCGGATAAAATAGCTCCAAGACCATATTCAATAATTCTTTTTACGCTAGCTTTCACCTTACCTAGCTCTCTGTAGAAAAAATCCTTATTTACTCATCTCTTCATAGCATAATTTTTTATTATTTTTCACTAAAAATTTTTATTCTATTCACATTTTAGTAAATTATTTTTATTGTTGTATTAAGGTTAATTTTATTAAATTTAATAACTTATGTCAATCTATATTTTAACATGATTAACCTTCTAAAGTTTACTTCTTTATAACTTTTATGTAAATAATATGTAACATATAAATACGGATGCTAATACTCCTGCAATATGACTTAGCATTGCACAAGCTAAAGTATGTCTAGTATTTTTTATTTTTAAGCTTCCAAAGTATATAGCCATTGTGTAGAAAATAGTTTCAGATGCTCCAACTATTGTAGCTCCCATTTGTTCTATAATCGTACCCATTCCCATTCTAGTAACAAGTTCATTATACATTCCTAAAGCCCCACTTCCTGATAAAGGCTTTATTATTATTAATCCTATTAATTCTTTAGGAATACTAAATAAGTCTGCTATAGGCTTAAATATAAATTCTAATGCATCTATCCCTTTACCTGTTTTAAATACTCCTATAGCTAAGAATATACCTATTATATAGGGTAATATTGACCAAGTAGCTTTTAATCCATCTATAGCTCCTTTTACAAAGCTATCGTATATATCTACACCTTTTATTTTTCCATGAATAACTATTCCTAAGATTATAAGAGGTATCATTAAATTTGAAAATATATCAAGCATTATCTATACCTCCTATTTTGAAGTAGTTTACAAGTAATTATAGCTACTACTGTAGATACTAATGTAGCAAATAGTGTTGATAAAATTATTTCACTTGGATTAGATGCTCCTCCATCCATTCTTAGCTTTATCATCGTGAAAGGTATTATTTGAATAGAAGATATATTAATTACTAAAAACATAATCATATCATTTGTAGCAGTATCTTTTTTATTATTTAAAGTCTGTAATTCATTCATAGCCTTTAAACCAAAAGCTGTTGCTCCATTCCCTGCTCCTAGCATATTTAAAACCATATTCATTACTATATAAGACATAGCTTTATGACCTTTAGGTATGGATGGAAATAATTTTTTTAATACTGGTGATAATATATCTCCTATTTTAGAAATTAAACCTGAATCTTTAGCTATATTCATAACTCCCATCCAAAGTGCCATAATTCCTGCTAAGCTTACTGCAAACTCTATTCCTCTTGATGCTTCACTCATTATAACTTCATTGAGCTGTGCTAGTCTATTTGTAATAACACTACCTATTATTCCTAGTGACATCATCCAAAACCATATTTTACTTATTACAATCCCCCCCTTTACAAATAATTTTATGATTGTAAGTTAGTAGATTATACTTGAAACTTATTCCATATTATGATTAAGTATAATTATGGAATTTTTTATATTTTTAGGGTAATAAGGAGAATTGTAATGAAAAATTTAACGCTTCTTACTGATCTATATCAATTAACTATGATTAATGGGTATTTTGAAAATAATGTTCACAATGATGTAGTTGTATTTGATATGTTCTTTAGGAAAAACGCTTGCAAGGGTGGCTATACAATAGTTTGCGGTATAGAACAACTTGTTGAATACATAGAAAATCTTAAGTTTTCAGAAAGTGATTTAGATTATCTAAAAACTTTAAATTTATTTTCAGATAAATTTTTAGATTTTTTAAGAGATTTTAAGTTTACAGGGGATATTTATACAGTTGAGGAAGGAACAGTTATGTTCCCTAACGAGCCTATAATAAGAATAAAGGCTCCTTTATATCAAGCTCAACTAATAGAAACTGCTTTACTTACAATAATTAACTTCCAATCATTAATAGCAACTAAAGCTTCTAGAGTTTGTTTTGCAGCTAAGGGTGACCCTGTATTTGAGTTTGGATTAAGAAGAGCTCAAGGTCCTGATGCTGGAACATATGGTGCTAGAGCTGCCATAATAGGAGGTTGTACTGCTACTGCCAATGTTTTAGCTGGAAAAATGTTTAATATACCAGTTGTTGGAACTCATGCTCACAGTTGGGTGCAAAAATTTGATAATGAGTTAGATGCCTTTGAAGCATATGCTAAAATATATCCAAATAATTGTCTTTTATTAGTAGATACTTATGATGTATTAAAAAGCGGTATGCCTAACGCTATAAAAGTGTTTAAAGAGCTAAAAGCTAAGGGTCATAAGCCTTTAGGTATAAGATTAGATTCAGGAGATCTAGACTATCTTTCTAAAGAGTGTAAAAATATGCTTACTGAGGCTGGATTTGAAGATGTAAGAATAACTGCATCTAATGATTTAGATGAATATTGTATTTCTAACTTAAAATCTTCAGGTTCTCCAATAAATTCTTGGGGTGTAGGTACTAAACTTATAACTTCATCTGACTCGCCTTCTCTTGGTGGTGTGTATAAATTAGTTGCATCTTATAAAGATGGTAAGTATGAGCCTAAGATAAAGATTTCTGAGGATCCAGAAAAAATAACTAATCCTGGTTATAAAAAAGTAGTTAGAATTTATAATACCCAAGGTCATGCTGAAGCTGATTTAATTATGCTTGAAGATGAGTCTATAGATACTACTAAGCCTCTTACTATATTCCATCCAGTTTATAAATGGAAAACTAAAACTTTCACTAATTATACTATAAAAGAATTATTAAAACCTTTATATATAAATGGTGAATGTAAGTATGAAAAGAAATCAGTTATAGAAATTCAAGAGTATACTAGGAATGAATTAAACACATTATGGAGAGAATATAAAAGACTTTTATACCCTCAAACATATAAGGTAGATTTATCTGAAAAGCTTTGTACATTAAAAGAATCTATGCTTGATTCAAATAAAAGTATTTAATATTTATTACAATAAGGGGGACTTTATATGGATATAACAGATTATAAAATTATAAATATACTACAAGAAGATGGTAGGATTTCTATGAAAGACTTAGGTAAAATAGTTGGTCTTACTTCTCCTGCAGTATCTGAAAGGGTAAAAAGACTTGAAGAGTCAGGAGTTATACAAGGTTATAAAGCTATTGTTAACCCTGACAAGTTAGGAAGAGTTATAAAATCCTTTATAAATATTGCATTACCTAGTAAAAATTATCAAGATTTTATAGAATATGCTCAAAAGGATAATCGTATAGTAGAGTGTCATCATATAACAGGGGAAGATTGCTTACTTTTAAAAGTTATAGTTAAAGATATGTACGATTTAGAGCAAGTCATTGATAAGATAAAACAAGTTGGTAAAACTAAGACTTCTGTTATTTTATCTACTATAATAGAATCTAAATCAATATTGTAAATATATAAAAATAAAAGGTTATATAAAGTAATATAATTTATTCAAATTACTTTTATATAACCTTTTTATTTTGTCTATTCTTCATATAATCCAAAGTACTCTTCTAGTGTCAAGTTGTTCATATTAAAGTTTTCACTATGTTCTTTTCCTATGTATCTATAATGCCACGATTCATATTTATAACCAGTTATATGTTCTTTTCCTTCTGGATATCTTAATATAAATCCATATTTATGTGCATTTTCATATAGCCATTTAGCTTGAAGTGTATCATTAAACCAAGAACCTATAGATCTATTAGTACGCTCATTAGTTATATCTATAGCTAGCCCTGTTTGATGCTCACTATATCCTGGCTTAGCAGAGTATCTATTAGCTTCTTCCTCTCCATCCCTTCTTACAAAAGCATTATACAATTGCTTTTGAGTATTATAGCTTCTATATCCACTTCTTATATTTATAGTAAGC
>JAFOOW010000044.1 GCA_017425305.1 Peptostreptococcaceae bacterium
GATATTCTAATGTATTAATAGTGAAGTAACCTATAACTCTTTCTCTAATACTAGGTATTTCTTCTATTATTTCTTCAAAGCTTTTACCAGCTTTTATTAGTTTAGATACTTCTATAACTATTTCACCTTGAGGATAAGCTAGGATTTTTGAGTCATAAACAAAAGAAGTTAATTTAGGGTGATCTTCTAAGGCTAATCTTAAAGCATTATAACTTCCAGAAAGTCCGCTTGAAATTGATATACATATTACATGAGTATATCCTTCAGATTCTAATTTATTTAGTATTTGTTCTGTCTCCTCAGCACTTGGCAATGAAGTTTTAGGAATTTCTTTATGTAAGTTTTCGTATACTTCATTTGGAGAAACATCTAATCTATCTCTGTAATCACCAGTAGAATAGATTATTCTAAGTGGTAATAAATTTACGTTATTTTCTTTTAATGTATCTAAATCTAAATCACATGCACTATCAGTTATTAAAGCAATCTTTTGCATATAAAGTCCTCCCATAATTTAATTTTATTTCAATAGTATATCATAACAGATAGTATTATCAATATAGATAGTATTAAAACTATATCACTATTGATATAGTTTGTTTTAGGTAGATTTAATTAGTATATTCACAGATATATAGATTTTTAAATAATCATAAAAACATTTGATTTATAGTATCTTATAAATAGAGATGTTTTAAAAGATTGGAGGTGATTATTTTGTTATATGTAATTAAACGAGATGGAAGAGAAGTCGATTTTAATGCTGACAAAATTGGAAACGCCATAAAAAAAGCTAGTAATGAAATAGGAGAAGTATTAAAAGAAAGTGAAGTTTTGGGATGTATACAAAAGGTAATTAAATATATAGAATTAGAGAAAAAAGAAAAAGTATCGGTTGAAGAAGTACAAAATTTAGTTGAAAAAGCTTTAATCGATAGTAATTATAAAAATATACAAAAAGCATATTCGGCATATAGGAAAGAACGTACTAGAATTAGGGATATTAAATCAGATTTAATGAAGGTTATAGAAAAAATAGGAGTAGAAACAGATAGAGATAACGCAAATGTTGGAAACAACTTTAGTTCTAAATTATTGAGAATAGCATCAGAATCTAACAAGTGGCATAATTTATATACTATGCCAAAGTATTTAGCTAAAGCTCATGAAGTCGGAGAACTATATTTTCATGATCTTGATTCTTATAACTTAAGTATAAATTGTCTTCATATACCTACAGGTGAGGTTTTAAAAAAAGGGTTTAATACAGGATATGGAGCTATAAAACAACCTAAACGTATAGAAACAGCAGCTGAATTATCATGCATATTACTACAATCAAGTCAGAATGATATGTTTGGAGGTCAATCCCACCCAGATTTTGATAATGATTTAGGTGAGTTTATTCAACCTACAAGAGAAGAAATAAGGCGAGAGCTAATATCTTATGGAGTTGTTGAAAACTTAGAGGAATTAGTTGAGAGAAAGTTAAAGGTCAGAATTCATCAAGCAATGCAAGGAGTAGTATATAATTTAAACACTATGCATTCACGTGCAGGTTCTCAGGTTCCGTTTTCTTCTATTAATTTGGGTATACCATATTCAAATGATGCAGCTTTAATTTGTAAAATATTTTTAGAAGAATATGAAAAGGGATTAGGGAAGGGAGAGCAACCTATATTTCCTAATATAATTTTTAGAGTAAAGAGTGGCGTAAACAGAGAGTCTACAGATC
>JAFOOW010000045.1 GCA_017425305.1 Peptostreptococcaceae bacterium
AAACAATGTCCTATAAATCCTATTAAAAATCCTGCTAATGGTCCATACATTAAAGCCATTAAAGCTAAAAATGCATAAGCTGTTTCTATGTTAGTATTAGGTATTCCTGTTGGTAACGATCCGAAACGCCCTAAAATCATAAATACTGCAGAACCTATACCTATAGCAACAATTGTTTTTATAGTCAACTTATTTCCTCTCACTAACTCCTCCTCCTTTTCCATTTATTTTCTTACTTTTTATATTAAAAATTTATAAATTTTATTTATTATATAGGTTTTAATATTCCCTATATTTTAAAATATTTTTGTTTTTTGTCATAAACTTTAGTATAAATGGAATTGCGAAAATTGTCAATTTTTAAGGTGTTTATTCACCTAAGTTTTTATATAAAAATAAAAGAGAATTACTCCCTTTTACACTTAGTAGTAATTCTCTTTTTTCTATTTATTAAAATCCTTTAAAATTATCTCTTTTTCTTTCTAGATTTAGTATTTTGATTATTTCTATTATTTCCTCTTGTGTTTCTATCATTCTTTGTTCCACGTTTAACATTTCTGTTATCTTCTCTACCTTTAGATGACTTACCTCTTGAGTTATTATTTCCTCTTTGAGAAGTCTTAGCGTATCCACCTTTTTCTCCTCTAGGTTTTATTAAACATCTTGGACCAAATCCTATTAAATCTTCTCTTCCTGCTTCAACTAAAGCTGCATGAACTAAATCATAGTTTCTTGGAGCTCTATATTGAAGTAATGCTCTTTGCATAGCTTTTTCATGCTTAGACTTAGGTACATACACAGGTTTCATTGTTAATGGATCTAATCCTGTATAGAACATAGTTGTAGATAATGTTCCTGGCGTTGGATAGAAATCTTGAACTTGCTCTGGTTGATATTTAGTATCTCTTAAATACTCTGCAAGTTCTATAGCCGAATTTAATGTTGAACCTGGGTGAGATGACATTAAATAAGGAATTATATACTGCTTTTTACCAGCTTTTTCACTTAATCTAAAGAACTTTTCTCTGAACTTATCATAAGTATTTCCTGCTGGTTTTTGCATATGTTGTAAAACTTCCTCAGCTATATGCTCTGGAGCTACCTTTAATTGTCCACTTACATGGTGTTCTACAAGTTCTTTGAAGAACTTATCATTTTTATCCGCCATTACATAGTCATATCTTATACCCGAACGTACGAATACCTTCTTAACCTTAGGTAAGCTTCTTACTTTTCTTAAAAGAGATATAAAATCACTATGGTCTACATCTAAGTTCTTACATGGTTCTGGGTGAAGACATTGTCTATGCTTACATGCACCTTTAGTTATTTGCTTTTTACAAGCTGCATTTCTAAAGTTTGCAGTAGGTCCTCCAACGTCATGTATATATCCTTTAAAGTCTTTTAATTCTGTTATATACTTAGCTTCTTCTAATATAGATTCATGACTTCTACTTTGAACCGCTCTACCTTGATGGAATGTTATTGCACAGAATGAACAACTTCCAAAACATCCTCTTGAACTTACTATTCCAAACTTAACTTCTTCTATAGCAGGTATTCCTCCCATAGGCTCATACATTGGATGATAATCTTTTACATAAGGTAATGCATAAACTGCATCTAACTCTTCTCTATTTAAAGGAGTTTCTGGTTTATTTTGTACTAAATACTTATCTCCATGTCTTTGTATTATAGCTTTTCCTCTATATGGGTCTTGCTCATCATACTGTGCCTTGAAAGCTCTAGCATAAGCTTCTTTGCTTTCACAGATTTCTTTATATGATGGTATTTCAATATAATCTTCATATATTTCATCTTTAGTATCAGCAACATAGCATGTACCATTTACATGTCTAATATACTTAGGTTCAAATCCATCATTTAATGCGTTTGCAACTTCTACTATTTGTTTTTCACTCATTCCATATATTAATAAATCAGCACCACTATCTATTAACATAGATTTTCTTACTCTATCACTCCAGTAATCATAATGTGCAAATCTTCTTAGACTGGCTTCTATTCCACCTATGATTATATGAGTGTCTTTGTATGCTTCTCTTATTTTATTACAATAAACTATAGTAGCTCTATCTGGTCTTAATCCCATTTTCCCACCTGGAGAATACATATCTTTATCTCTAGGTTTTTTACTTACTGAGTAATGGTTTACCATTGAGTCCATATTTCCACCGTTAACTAAGAATGCTAATCTTGGCTTTCCTAGCTTCATAAAATCATCAGTATTTTTCCAGTTAGGTTGTGCTATTATACCAACCTTATATCCTGCTGCTTCCAATACTCTTGATATTATAGCTGTTCCGAAACTATGATGGTCTACATAGGCGTCCCCTGTTACTAAAACAAAGTCTAGTTGTTCCCATCCTCTATCAATCATATCTTGTTTACATACTGGTAAAAACTTATTAGTCATTTAATCACCTACTTATATGTCATATATATTTATTATTACCTTGTTTTTATAAGCTAAATCAAATTTGCTATCTAAGTTTCAATTATACCACTAACTTATTAACTATACTCAAAAATTTTTATAATTAATTGAAAATAAAAAATATGCCTTACTAAAATTATTAATAAGACATATTTTTCATATTTATTAATTTTAAACTATATTATTTTCAAATTTTCTACATCTACTAATCATAAAGTCTAAAGTATCTAGAAACTCATCTACTTCTTGACAGGTATTATATAGTCCAAAGCTAGCTCTAATCATACCTGCAGCTTTACAATCTCTACTTAATAAAGCTTGGGCTTCCTCATCACTTATTCCTAATAATCTTCTAACATAAGTATGTGCGCAAAAAGCTCCTTGTCTAACACCTATTCCCCTAATATAAGATAATCTATCTGCTACATTTTCATAATTTATACCATCTATATTAAATGGTACCACACCTAATCTATCACATTCTCTAGTTCCATATAAAACTATTCTATTCATACCTTCCAGTCCATCTAACAATCTATTTTTTAATAATTCCTCATGCTCTTGTATCTTATCAAATCCAATTTCTTTCAACTTATTCATAGCTGTATATAAAGCTATAGCTCCTAAGTAGTTAGGCGTTCCTGCTTCAAACTTTGACGGTGGTTCACTCCAATATATATCATAATCAAAAACTAAGTCTACAGCTCCACCACCTTTTAAAAACGGCTCTTTATTTTTCAAGTCTTCAGTAAGACCAATGACTACACCAGAACCATAAGGTGCATACATTTTATGTGCTGATAGTGCTAAAAAATCTATACTATCATTATTACCTGTACCTTTCATATTTATTTCTCTATGAGGAGCTAATTGAGCTGCATCTACAATTATCTTTGCTCCATATTTATGTGCTACTCTGGCAATATCATTTATAGGATTTACATATCCTGTAACATTTGATGCTCCTGTTATAGTAACATATTTTATTTCACCTTTATGATTTATAAGTGCATCTTCAATATCCCCTATATTAACCTTACCTTCTTTATCTACATCTACATATATTACATTTGAAGTATATCTCCATGGTAAATCATTAGCATGATGCTCCATTCTAGTAGTAAGTACCTTGTCACACTTACTATTTATTAAAGTATTTGCTAGTAAGTTCATTCCCTCTGTAGTATTTTTAGTAAATATAACTGTATATTTATTATCACCAGCTATATTAAAGTATTGTTTTATATATTCTCTACACTTTTCATAAACTCTAGTTGAATATTCTGATTTAGGTCCTTTTCCTCTTCCTATAGAGCCATACATTTGCATATGTTTCATTATTTCTTTATTAACACACTTAAAAGGAGGAGTTGTTGCTCCATTATCAAAACATATTGGAGTAACATATGCACCATCAGATAGTTTAATAGTTAAATCAACTCCATCAAATAAGTATCTATAATTAGCTTCTTGTTGATTCATTCCCAAGCCCCCTTATTTTTTAATTTTATAATTTATAAATATCTAGTAATCCTATTATTCCTATAATATTCATTTTAAATATGTAATGTTCTATATTTGAGAGCTTATTCAAACGAAAAAGAGTTAATCTAGTAATAGATTAACTCTTTTTTATTTATATATTATTTTAAGTTTTTGAATTTATCTTTAAATAATTCTCCTAATGAACCTAATGAATCCTCTGTTTGTAAGAATTCTGAATAATCTTCTTCTGGCTCTTTAGTTGCTTCTTTTAATGATACTACCATTCTCTTATTCTTAGTGTTAAGTTCTATTATCATAACTGGTATTTCATCTCCAGGATTAACTACATTAGATACTTTAACAACTCTTTCTTCACTTAATTCTGATATTGGTAAGAAAGCTTCTACTCCTAATTTAACTTCAACAAAAGCTCCTCTTTCTATTAACTTTAATACGTTAACATTTATAATATCTCCAACTTGCATTTCTTCTTTTATTGAATTCCAAGGATCATTGTTTATATCTTTTATAGCTAAAGCTATTTTTTTATTTTCTTTATCTACGTTTATAACATAAACATCTACTTCTTGTCCTTCTTTTACTATTTCTTCAACAGAGTTGATTCTATGCCATGCTAATTCATTTATATGAGCTAAACCTTCTACTCCACCTAGGTCTATAAATGCTCCGTAAGGCATTATTTTACTTACTTTACCTGTTCTTTTTTGTCCTACTTCAAGAGAATTAAATAAATCTTCTTTTTCTTTCTTTATTCTAGCTCTCTCAGCTTCTTTCTCTGCTTTTATTCTAGCTCTTTCAGCTGCCTTTTCTGCATCTACTCTTTCTTGAGCAACTTCTCTATGAGATGCTACTATTCTATTTCTCTTTAAGTCCATTTCTATCATGTAAACTTCTAAGTCTCTACCTACATATGCTGCTGTATTATTAACAAATTTAACATCTATTTGAGATAATGGTATAAATACTGTTTCTGTTTTATATGTAGCAAATAACCCTTTGTCTATGCTTCTTTCTACATGTACAGTTAATATAGTATGGTTATCTAAAGCTGCTTTAAGTTCTTTTCTAGCTTCTTCAACTGCAGCTTTTTTAACTGATAAGTATATTGTTCCATCTTTACGTTGGATTTTTGTTATTTCTGCACTTATTTCATTTCCAACTGTATATCTGTCTGCTATTTCTTCATTCTTATCTAAAACAAGTTCTGAAGCTGGTATTATACCATCAAATCCATAGTTTAATTCTACATGAACTTCATCATATAAAACCTTAGTTATCTTTCCTTCTATTGTTTGTCCAACTTTAACTTTACTTAGCTCTTGCTCTTGTTGTTCTAATAACTCTTGCATAGTTTGATTGTTATTCATTTAAATCAATCCCTTCTTATGTAAACGTTTATACATTATTTGTAATTAATTAACTATTATTATATCATTAACTTATGATTCTTTATATTATTTATTTCAATTTTTAACTTATATATTATTTTTTAACAAAAAATATATTTTTTATATCTTCTTCACTATAATTCACTATTAAATTTCCTGGGAAATCTACATCTTTTACTATTTTTTCACAGTTTTCAAAACTTCCAACTTGATAGTATATATGTGCATCACTTCCGAATATAACTTTAGTTTCATATTTTTTGCATAGATTTAAAAGTACCTTTGCATTTTCAATAGCTCCTACTCTAAAACTATTTGGTCTTAATGATGAGTTATTTATTTCAAGTAATACTCCTTTGTCTTTTGCTTTTTTTACTATAGTTTCATAGTCTACAGGATATCTACTATCATCTAAGTGACCAATTATCTTAACTTCCGGATTATCCATTGCCTTTAGTATTGCATGTGTATTTTCTTCAATAGTTCCAAAGTCTATACATGGTGGATGAAGACTAGCTATAACATAATCCAACTTTCCAGCTACATCTTCTGGCATATCTATAGTTCCATCATAATCTATGATATTTGCCTCAATACCTTTTAGTATTTTTATTCCTTCTATTTCATCTTTTACTACTCCTAGATTTCCAAAATAGTATGGGTGTGTACTTCCAGGCATTCCAGGTGCATGGTCTGATACACCTAAGTATGTTAATCCTTTTTTAGAAGCTTCTTCTATATTCTCTTTTAAAGTACTATATGCATGTCCACTAGCAATAGTATGACAATGTAAGTCTATAAGTGCTTTCATGTTAATCCCTCCTAATTATTTATATTTCTATTATATAATAAGTATTTACATTTTTATCCTTATATATTTTATATCTCTGTTAATATTTTCAAAATAAAAAACCGTATTGTAATTTATACAATACGGTTATATTTTAATTAATTATGATATAAATTTGCTGATGGATACTCTGGGTCACAAGTAGTATCTATTCCTAATTTTCTAAGTGTTTGCTCATCATTTCCACTTAATATAGTAGTTGAATGAGCTTGGCATCCTTTTAACATAGATAATTTATCCATAGCTACTTGTACCATTGGATTTGTTACAGCACATATACTTAAAGCTATTAAAACTTCTTCGCAACTTAAAGCTATATTTCTATTACCTAAAGTATTTGACTTTAAGTTTAATATTGGCTCTAATACTAATGGAGATATTAGATGCATTTCATCATTTATATCTGCTAAATGCTTTATTGCATTTATTATAGCTGCAGCTGTAGCTTCCATAGTTTCTGAAGATTTCCCTGTAAGTATTGTTCCATCATTAAGTTCTAATGCAACAACTGGACATATATCACTTGTATTTTCTGAAACTTCCTTCAGTTTTGAACTATAGTTTCTTGCTGGTTCAACAACTTTTCTATCTTCAGGCTTTAAGCTTAATTCTTCCATTATTAATTTTATTCTATCGTAAGCACCTTTATCAACTTGTCCTTTTTTATATTCACAAGCTGTTTTAAAGTATCTTCTTATTATCTCTTGTCTTGAAGCTTCTTGAACAACTTCATCGTCAACTATTCCGTAACCAACTCTATTAACACCCATATCTGTTGGTGATTGGTATACAGATTCTTTTCCAGTTATTTTTTCTATTATCTTCTTTAAAACTGGGAATAGTTCTAAATCACGGTTATAGTTTACTGCTTGTACTCCGTATTTTTCAAGATGGAATGAATCTATCATATTAACATCTTTTAAATCTACAGTTGCAGCTTCATATGCTATATTTAAAGGATGCTTTAAAGGTACATTCCAAACCGGGAATGTTTCAAACTTAGAGTATCCTACTTTATTTCCTCTTTTATTCTCATGGTATAATTGGCTTAAACAAGTTCCTAATTTTCCACTATTTGGTCCCGGTGCAGT
>JAFOOW010000046.1 GCA_017425305.1 Peptostreptococcaceae bacterium
ACAGTTATTCCATTTATAATAATATAAGCAAAAATTCCTATAAGAAATACTTTAGAATGCTTTATTTTTCTTCTTTTCAAACTTACTACACTCCCTATCTAAAATATCTTTATATACTTATTTCTTCAATACTTATCCATATCCTTCTTAATATAAATTAATAAAAACACTGTACTTTAATTTGATTATAAAAATAAACCTACTTAAGTTTTAAAAATTTAAGTAGGTTTATTTTTATAATTTATAATTCCTATAATATTATTGTTATTATATTAGAACATCCATCATTTATTATTTTTTGAAGAGTTTTTTGTATCTTAAATCTAACATCATCTGGCATCATATATAATTTACTTTGTAATTGGTCTTTTACTAAGTCTCTTAATGACTTGCCAAACATATTATATTCCCATACTTCATTTGGATTTTCTTCAAATCCTTTTAATAAGTTATCTAACATTTCTTTTCCTTGTTGCTCTGTTCCAACACCTGGAGATATTTCTGTTGATATATCAGCTTTTATCATATGGATTGATCCAGCTTTAGCTCTTAATCTAACTCCATATTGTTTCCCTTGTTTAACCATTTCTGGTACATCTAATGTTAATTCTTCTAATGTTGGAGCTACTAATCCATATCCTTTTTCTCTAACATCTATTAAAGCCTGCTCTACTTTTTCATATTCAGTATTAACTCTAGATAATCTAGTAACTAAGTTTAATAGCTCATATTCTCCATCTATTTTGAATCCACTCTTTTCTTCTAAAACATTATAGAATAAATCTTGTCTAGTAGCTAAGTTTATGCTTATAACACCTTCTCCTAACTCAACATTATCTACTTGAGTATCTTCTAAGAAGTCTAATGTTTTAAATCCTTCTACTATGTTATTTACATCTCTTATAACGCCTACATCATTCATATTTTGCTTTATTGCAAATATTATATTATTTTTTATCCAGTGATTTTTTTCTAAACCTTCTATCCATTTAGGGAAGTTTATATTTATTTCGTTAACTGGGAAGTCATATAATACATTTTCCATAACAACTTCTATATCATCTTCATCCATGTCTAAAACATTCATAGGTATTACTGGCTTATTATATTTTTCTTCTAATTCTCTCTTTAATTCTAAAGTATCTTCACTATAAGGAGTTAATGTATTTAATACTATTACAAATGGTTTATTTAATTCATTTAATTCTTGTATTACTCTTTCCTCTGGGTCTTCATAACCTCTTCTATCTATTCCAGTTACAGTTCCATCTGTAGTCATAACTATCCCTATAGTAGAGTGATCTCTTATAACTTTCTTAGTTCCTATTTCTGCTGCCTTTTCAAATGGCATAGCTTCATTAGACCAAGGAGTAGAAACTAACCTTTGTTTTCCATCCTCCTCATGGCCTAAAACTCCATCTACTATGTACCCAACGCAATCTACCATTCTTACTTTCATAGAAACATTTTCTTTTATCTTTATTTCTACACCATCTGCTGGAACAAATTTTGGTTCTACTGTCATTATTGTTTTTCCTGAACCACTTTGAGGAATCTCATCTTGAGTTCTCTCTCTTTTAAACTCATTTTCAATATTAGGTAAAACTAATAACTCCATAAATTTTCTTATAAAACTTGATTTACCTGTTCTTACTGGACCCACTACACCTATATATATGTCGCCTTGAGTTCTTTTTGCTATATCTTCGTATATGTTATTCATAAATAACCCTCCTGCATACAATTTCTTAATAAATTATATTTAGGTTGTTAATTTAATATTACTAAAATAAAAAAAAACTAGACTTAAATGTCTAGTTTTTTAAAATATCTATTCAACTTCATGAGTTTTATCTCTCATCATTAATTCTGTTACTACTTCATCAGGATTTGCATTATCGTATAAAACAGAATATATCGCATTTGTAATAGGCATTTCTACATTTAGTTCTTTGGCTACGTTGTATGCTACATCTGTAGCTGTTATACCTTCAACAACCATTTTAACCTCTGCCAAAGTTTCTTCTAAAGTTTTTCCTTGTCCTATTAAAATACCTGCTCTTCTATTTCTACTATGCATACTTGTACAAGTAACTATTAAATCTCCTATTCCAGAAAGTCCTGAGAATGTAGATGCTTTAGCTCCCATAGCTACACCTAATCTACCTATCTCTTTTATACCCCTTGTCATAAGAGCTGCTTTTGCATTGTCTCCATATCCTAAACCATCACATATACCTGCTCCAAAAGCAATTATATTCTTTAAAGCACCACCTAATTCAACACCTACTACATCAGGGTTTGTATATACTCTAAATTTAGGGCTCATGAATATATCTTGTACTATTTCTGCTATATGTATATCTTCTGAAGATACAACTACTGTTGTTGGTATATCTCTAGATACTTCCTCTGCATGAGAAGGTCCAGAAAGAACTACATACTTGTTATTTGGAAGTTCTTGATGACATACATCCGATAATCTTAATCCTGTACCTTTTTCTAACCCTTTAGCTACATCAACAAGTATTTGCTTGTCTTTTACAAATGGTTTTATTTGTCTACAAACACTTCTTATAGCTTGCGATGGAACTGCTAATACTATTATAGTTCCATCTTTAACAGCTTCTTATATATTAGTAGTTACTACTATATTGTCTGGTATAACTACTCCTGGAAGATAGTCTATATTTTCTTTGTCTTTATTTATTTTATTGCATTGTTCTTCATTTAGGGTCCACATAGATACATTGTA
>JAFOOW010000047.1 GCA_017425305.1 Peptostreptococcaceae bacterium
GCATGGCTGGGTAGCTATGTACGGAATGGATAAGCGCTGAAAGCATCTAAGCGCGAAGCCAACTTCAAGATAAGATTTCCCACCGTAAGGGTAAGACCCCAGGAAGACTACCTGGTTGATAGGTCGAAGGTGTAAGCACAGCAATGTGTTCAGCTTATCGATACTAATAGGTCGAGGACTTGACCAAGATTATTTGATCTTACAAATGATATGCAGTTTTTAGAGTATTAACTCTAACTAAATAGATATTAATCTATGAAAGATTATGTGGTTATTATAGCAAAGAGGATACACCTGTTCCCATTCCGAACACAGAAGTTAAGCTCTTTAGCGCCGATGGTACTTGGTGGGAAGCTGCCTGGGAGAGTAGGACGTAGCCGCGTAATCTTTTTTTATTTGGAAAAGCACACTTATATATTTTATAACATATCTATTACTACATGATATAAAGGGGGGGGTAGTAGATATGAAATTTAGTATAAATATATGTAAAGGAAATATATTAGATATTATAAAACTAGCAGATGAACATAGTTTATTTATAGAATCTATAGAACAAGGCCCTATAAACAATGATATGATGAGTATAAAAGTAAAATTCTGTATAGAAAATGAAGTAAAAAATATAGAGAATTTTGTAAAAGCTGTAAAAGAAAATAATGAGTTAAATTCTTGTGAATTAGTTTAATAAAACTATGCATTTTGCATAGTTTTTTATTTTATAGTCATATTATATAAAATTATTTATAAACTTTAGAAGTATTATTTTTATTTTGGGAGGTTAAAATATGCAAGAGTTAGCATCAACTCAGTTAACTGAAAAAACAGTAAAAAAGCTCATTAATGCAGCAGTTAATAGTGGACCTAAATTAATATATGCAGTAATATTATTATTAATAGGGTTATATGTTTGTAAATGGGCAAAGAAATCAGTTAGAAATTTTGCTTTAAAATATAATATAGATAGAGGAATAGCTAATTTTGCTTCATATGCTATATACATAGTAGGTATAGTAGCAGTTGTTGTTACGTGCCTAGATATGATTGGATTTCCAGTTCAATCTTTTATGACAGTTATGGCATCTTTAGTTGGGGTAATTGGGTTATCTTTGGGTCTTGCATTTAAAGAGATAATTTCTAATCTAGGGTCAGGTATGATTATATTATTCTTTAAACCATTTAAAACAGGAGACTATATAGCAGGTTCTGGAGTTGAAGGAACAGTTTATGAAATACAAATATTTAGTACAGTATTAAAAACACCAGACAATAAAACTATAATAGTACCAAACCTTAAACTAACTAGTGATAATATAATAAATTATACTCATCAGAGAAATCGAAGAATAGATTTTTCATTTAAAATTTCATATGATTCAAATATTAAACTGGTTAAAGAAATAATAGATAAAGTTTTTAAAGATGATAATAGGATATTAGAAGAACCAAAAACTATAATAGGATTAAATATGTTAGGTGATAATTCTATGCAAGTTGTAGCTAGACCTTGGGTAAAAACAGAAGATTATTGGGATGTTTATTATGATATGATGGAAAGAATAAAATTAAAATTTGATGAGAATAATATTAAAAGTCCATTTCCATCTAAAATGTTATATTATGAAAATATAATAGATAATGTGACGAACGAATAAATTAAAAAAATGAATAATAGTATTGAAAGTTGATAATATATATACTATAATGATTAACAAATAGAACAATTATTAAAAGCTAAGAAGGAACATAGTAAAAAGCATGTTTGTATTCAGAGAGTGAGTGTTTGGTGAGAACTCATTACAAAGGTTTTTGAATCTACTCCAGAGCTACTAATCTATATAAGACTAGTCGTATACCTACGTTACAGGAATTAAGTGGATTATACATACATATAATCAATTAGGGTGGCAACGCGGATACAGACTTTCGTCCCTTTTCAGAGAGGGGTACGAAGGTTTTTTTTATTGCTTATAATACCTTTTAACTCTGAATATACGAATAGGGGTAACGTTATTCTTAGTAATAATAGGTTAAAAATAATATAAAATAAAAAATAGGAGGAAGAAAGCAATGCTAGATATCAAAAGAATAAGAGAAAACTTAGAAGAAATAAAAGCAGCTATGCAAGTTAGAGGAGAAAAAGAATTCGACCTTGATATAGTTGTAGAATTAGATAACAGAAGAAGAGAATTACTTCAAGAAGTTGAAGTAATGAAAAATGAATTAAATGTTGAATCTAAAAAGATACCTCAATTAATAAAAGAAGGTGCTAATGTAGAAGAGGCTAAAGCTAAGTTAAAAGAGTTATCTGATAAAATAAAAGGATTTGATGAAAAAGTTAGAGAAGTTGAAGCAGATATAGAATACAACTTAATGAGAATACCTAACGTTCCTCACCCTAATGTTCCACAAGGAACAACTGATGAAGATAATGTTGAAATAAGAACTTGGGGAGAACCTACTAAGTTTGATTTCGAACATAAAGCTCACTGGGATATAGGAACAAACTTAGATATATTAGATTTTGAAACAGGTGGAAAAATAACTGGATCAAGATTTACTTTATATAAAGGTTTAGGAGCTAGATTAGAAAGAGCTTTAATAAACTTCTTCTTAAATACTCAATCAGATAAGAATGGATACAAAGAAGTATTACCTCCATTCATGGCAAATAGAGCAAGTTTCATAGGTACAGGACAACTTCCTAAATTCGAAGAAGACATGTTTAAAGTAGAAGGAGTAGATTACTTCTTAATACCAACTGCAGAAGTACCAGTAACTAATATACATAGAGATGAAATATTAACAGCAGATCAACTACCAATAAAATACTGTGCATATACTCCATGCTTCAGATCAGAAGCAGGTTCAGCTGGTAGAGATACTAGAGGATTAGTAAGACAACATCAATTCAATAAAGTTGAGTTAGTTAAATTTGTTAAGCCAGAAGATTCTTATGAAGAATTAGAAAAATTAACAAATGATGCAGAAATGATGTTACAATTATTAGGATTACCATACAGAGTTGTTAGAATATGTACTGGAGACTTAGGATTCACAGCTGCATATAAATATGACTTAGAAGTATGGATGCCAAGTTACAACAGATACGTTGAAATATCTTCTTGCTCAAACTTCGAAGATTTCCAAGCTAGAAGAGCTGGTATAAGATTCAAGAGAGATAGAAAATCTAAAGCAGAATACGTTCATACATTAAATGGATCTGGTTTAGCAGTAGGAAGAAGTTTCGCTGCTATATTAGAAAACTACCAACAAGAAGATGGTTCTGTAGTAGTTCCAGAAGTATTAAGACCATA
>JAFOOW010000048.1 GCA_017425305.1 Peptostreptococcaceae bacterium
TATTATAAATAGAGATATCATAAATATAAAAGTAGCTACTAGTTTAACTCTAGCATCTAATTTGTGTATAACAGATTTAGCTGGGTAGTATTGACCTATAGTTATATCATTTAACATTTACCTTTACCTCTCAATACTCTTAATATTTCAGATTTAGCCTCATCTATAGTCAGTATATCTGGTTTTACATCAAATCCTCTTTCTCTAAGCTTAATTGCTAACTCTAACACTTGAGGTATATCTAGCCCTATATCTTTAAGTCTACTTGAATTATTCTTAAATATTTCTCTAGGTGAACCCATAAACTCAATTTTACCATTATTCATAACTATTATAGTTTTAGCTAATTTAGCCATATCATCCATACTATGAGATGATAATATAACTGTCATATTTTTTTCTTTATGTAATTGTTTTATTAAATTAAATATTTCATCTCTTCCACTAGGATCTAGTCCTGCTGTTGGCTCATCTAATATTAATACTTCTGGCTCCATAGCAATAACTCCTGCTATAGCTACCCTACGTTTTTGACCTCCTGATAGTTCAAAAGGTGATTTATCTTTAAATTCGTCGTATTTAAGCCCTACTGCATCCATTGATATTTTTACCCTATTGCTTACTTCCTCATCATCTAAACCTAAATTACGAGGCCCAAAGGCTATATCCTTTTCTACAGTTTCTTCAAATAGTTGATATTCTGGGTACTGAAATACCACACCAACTCTTTTTCTTATTTCTGTTAGATTTAAATCCTTAGCTGTTATATCAAATCCATTTATTAAAATTTTACCTGATGAAGGTTTTAATATTCCATTTAAGTGTTGTATTAATGTAGACTTACCTGAACCCGTATGTCCTATTAATCCAACAAAATCATTATCTTTTATTTCTAAACTAACATTATCTAATGCCTTACTAGCAAAAGGCATATCTTCGTTATATATATGTGTTAAATTTTCTACTATAATTGACATAACTTATCCACCATCTCATCTACAGTTAATATATCACTATCTATCTTTAATCCTGACTCAATAAGTTCTTTACTTAATTCAGTCATATAAGGCACATCTAATCCTATTCTTTTTAATTCATCTACCTTAGTAAATACTTCTCTAGGAGTACCTTCTAAAACCTTCTTACCTTTTTCCATAACTATAATCCTATCAGCATCTACTGCCTCTTCCATAAAGTGAGTTATATGCAGTACAGTTATATTCTCTTCTTTATTAAGAGTTTTTATAGTATTCATAACTTCTTTTCTTCCAGATGGATCTAACATAGCAGTAGCTTCATCAAATATTATACACTTAGGCTTCATAGCTATTATTCCCGCAATAGCTACCCTTTGCTTTTGTCCTCCTGATAATAAGTGTGGCTGTCTATCCCTTAATTCATACATTCCTACGCTTTTTAAAGACTCTTCTACCCTAGTTCTTATTTCACTAGGTTCTATCCCTAAATTTTCAGGTCCAAAAGCAACGTCTTCCTCAACAATAGTAGCTACTATTTGATTATCTGGATTTTGGAAAACCATGCCTGCTGTTTGTCTAATATCCCATAAGTTTTCTTCTTGATTAGTGTTAAGACCATTTATGTATATTTCTCCACTAGTAGGTGTTAATATAGCATTTAAGTTTTTTGAAAGTGTCGATTTTCCAGAACCATTATGTCCTATTATTACAACAAACTCTCCTTCTTTTACATCTAAAGATAGATTATCTATAGCTTTAAATGCACTCTCTTCTGTCACATACTCAAAAGAAACATTGTTAACTTTTATAA
>JAFOOW010000049.1 GCA_017425305.1 Peptostreptococcaceae bacterium
GCTCATTAGAAAATGGTAGGTATAACCCTTCTATAATACTAGCATTTAAGATTGCTAAGTATTTCAATATGTCTATTGAAGAAATTTTTATATATGAGGAGGAATAATTTATGCAAAAAAAATCAACGTTTTATGTTATGGCTATAACTATATCAGTTATTATGATTATTTTAAGTCAATTTGTAGAGCTTAATTCTCATTCTGGAATACTTTTAGGAACTGGTGCAGGTGTTATTGGTGCAAGTATAGCAAAATTATATTCTATTAACTTAGAAAAGAAAAATCCAGATATGATAAAGGAAAATGAAATAGAATTACAAGACGAAAGAAATGTACTTATACGTCAAAGAGCAAAGGCTAAATCAGCAGATATTACACAATGGTTGATTATGATAATCGCTTATTTAGAAATTTTTGTGAATGCACCTTTATGGATAATACTTTTAACTGTTGGTATATTTGTACTATATAACATTATTCAAATATATTATATAAACAAATTTAATAATGAAATGTAATAAAATAAAAACCACATCCGTCTACTTGTAAGTAAATGGATGTGGTTTCCCATTGCAACTCTTTTAGTGTATTGGTAATGTTGGTCCTAAGTATAAATAAATTCTTCTTTATGTGAATGTACTCCTGTAAATCCATCTTCATGTACATGATTATTACCTATTCCATTTATATGTTCATGTGTATGCATAAATGATACTTGTAGTTTATTGTTTATAGGATTAATACCTACATAAGCATTAACTCCAAATACATCTTTAAGCATT
The DNA here is from genome assembly GCA_017425305.1 of Peptostreptococcaceae bacterium. GTDB lineage: Bacteria > Bacillota > Clostridia > Peptostreptococcales > Peptostreptococcaceae > Paraclostridium. The sequence continues at coordinate 783 of JAFOOW010000049.1, forward strand.
TCACTTGTTATTACTTCTTTTGCAGTTCCATAAGTTATTATTTTACCTTCCTTCATTACAATCAAGTAATCACAATACATAGATGCTAAATTCATATCATGTATAGCTGATAAAGTCGTTATATTAAGACTTTTTACTAAGTCCATAAGCTGAATTTGATACCCTATATCTAAGTGATTTGTCGGTTCATCTAATATTAAGAAATCTGTATTTTGAACTAAAGCTCTAGCAATTAAAGCCCTTTGTTTTTCTCCTCCTGATAGATTTGAAAAACTTTTATCTTTATAATTATCTAGCCCTACTTTTTTTAACATATCATCAACCATTTTTAAATCTTCTTTTGAATAATCTTCAAATATAGACTTATATGGATATCTTCCCATTTTAACTATTTGCTCTACTGTAAAATCAAATTGAGAATTACTTTCTTGTGCAAGTACTGCTATCTCTTTTGCACAATCTTTATCTTTTATCTTTGATAGATTTTTATTGTCTAGTAATATTTCTCCACTAGAAGGTTTATATAATCTATATATATTTTTAAGTAAAGTTGATTTTCCCGAACCATTAGGACCTATAATTCCTATAAAACTTCCCTTTGGTACATCAAAGGAAATATCCTTTAGAATTTCTTTTTTATCTATACTAAATTTTAAATTACTTACTTTTAGTTTTGTCACTATTCATTTCCCCCAAATGCATAATTTTTCTTACTTATTAAAAATAAGAAGAATGGTCCACCAACAAGAGCAGTTATTATACCTATAGGAATTTCTATAGGAGGAAAAAGTGCTCTAGCAAGTATGTCTGCCATAGTTAAAAATATAGCTCCTATTAATGAGGATAATAAAATAAGTTTTTTATGGTCACTTCCTGCAATAGTTCTACATATATGAGGTACTACTAATCCTATAAATCCAATAGCTCCTGTAACTGCTACAATAGTTGATATTAATAAAGTTGATAATATTAATATAACTGACTTTATAAGTTTTACATTTATTCCAAGTATAATAGCACTGTCATCTCCTAATAATAATATATCTAAAGATTTTGCCATAAAAATCGAAACAACTAAAACTATCACAAGTATTAATGATGGTAACAATATTACACTCCATTTAGCTCCACCTAAGCTACCAACTGTCCAAAACATTGCATTTTTAGCCTGATTTGAATTTTTTGCCGCATATATTAATAGATTTGTAAGTGCTCCAAATATTGTTGATATTGCCATACCTGTTAAAACTAATCTAGTAGTAGAAGTAGTTCTTCCCATTTGTGTTCCAATTGCAAATACTAATATACCTGAAATTATAGAACCTAAAAATGCTCCACCACTTATAGTAGTTATTCCCATTGATGAAACTCCACCTAAAACTATAACTGATACTGCACCAGCTGAGGCTCCTGATGATATACCTAATACATAAGGCTCTGCAATTGGATTTTTAGTTACACATTGCATTAAAACACCACAAAGTGCAAGTCCTGCTCCACATATAGCTCCTAATATTACTCTTGGAAATCTAATTTCCCATATTATACTTTCAAACATTATATTCCATTCACCACTAAATAGCTTTCCGTTACTTAATTTACTTAACAATACTTTATATACTACTCCAGGTTCTATATAAGTACTGCCTATAGCGATTGCACCTATTATAGTAGCTATTAAAACTATAGTTAGTGCTGTAATCCAAAACAAGAAACCACCTTTAAAAGAATGGTTTCTTGTTTTAGCTTTACTCAACTCCATTATTTATTTTCTCCGTATAAGTATCCATACATTTTTTGTATAACTTGTGAGTTTCTTACTCCTGGAGATATGTCTGCTAATCCTATTACATATATTCTATCATTTTTTATAGCATCAACATTTTTAAGTGCTGGGTGACTTTTTAAGAATTCAATCTTTTCTTCTACAGGTGAACCTGCTAAATAATCTGTAACTATTATAACTTCTGGATTTTCAGAAACTACACTTTCCCAAGTAGCATTTATGTAAGGCTGGTCTGAATCTGCAAATATATTATTTCCACCTGCAAGTTCAATTAAGTTATTTGCAAGACCTGAACCAACGACCATAGCTTTATCTTCACCAGAGTCATAAACCATCATTTTCACTCTATCTTCTTCTTTTATATTTCCAACCTTATCAGTAACAGCTTTTATATCTGATTTCATATTGTTTATAACTTCTGTAGCTTTAGCTTCTACATCAAATATCTTTCCTAATAATTCAAAATCTTCATATACTGTTTCAACTGTTGCATCTGGTGAATAAGACTTAGCTATAAATGGTGTTATATCCTTTGATATAAGTTCATCAGGAGTACCTGTTGTTTGGTCACTTATAGATGAATCCCAACCACTTACAAAGTCTGCTCCTGTTGCTAAAAATGCTTCTTTTGATATTGCATGACCTTCACC
>JAFOOW010000050.1 GCA_017425305.1 Peptostreptococcaceae bacterium
ATTTTAATAGAACAAAGAAAATCTTTAATGATTTAAAGAAAAATAGCTTTAAAAATATATCTATGGAAATTTTATCCATGGGGATGACGAATGATTACAAAATTGCAATTGAAGAAGGATCAACTTTAATTAGAGTTGGCTCTGGAATATTTGGATTAAGATAAATTAGGAGGATGTAAAATGAGTAATATGTTTGGAAAGTTTAAACAAATAATAGGGGTTTCGGAATATGATGAAGAGGATTTCGAAGATTTAGAAGAAATGGAAGAAGAAGAGGAAGAAGTTGAAGAACTAGAACCTATAATTTCAAGACAAAGAGGAAATAAGGTTGTTAATATTCATAATTCAGCAACAGCAAAGGTTATGGTTGTTAAACCAGGAACATATGATGAGGCAAGAGAAATAGCAGATGCTATAAAAAATAGAAAGATAGTTGTAGTTAATACAACATCATTAGAAGCAAAGGTTGCTCAAAGATTAGTAGATTTTATTAGTGGAGCATGTTGTGTATTAGGAGCACAACTTCAAGAAGTTGAGCAAAGAGTATACTTACTTTCACCATCTAATGTAGAAGTTAGTAACGAATTAAGAACTGAAATAAGTTCAAAGGCACTATTTAATTGGAGTAAATAGGAGGTGATTCCAATAGGAATCATAAGAGGTTTTTTATATTTATTATTTACTATTTTAGATTTAACTATTTTAGCAGAAGTAATCCTTTCATATATTCCAAATGTTAAAGGAAGTAATTTTTATAGAATCTTAGTATCTTTTAATTATCCAATTTTACAACCATTTAGAAAATTACAAGAAAGCTTTTTGGGAGATATAATGATAGATTTTTCACCAATATTAGCTTTTATGACATTAAATTTTATTAGTGGGATATTATTATAAAATATGTTATCAAAAGAGGATGTTTTAAAGAATTTTTTAAAAGAAGATACTGAAGATGTTATAAAAATATATGAATGTATGAGCTTAGCCTATAATAAAGGTGTACCTATATTTACTAAGTTTTTTTGCAAACCTAATATATGGATGTATTTTACTAAGAACTTTAATAAAAAGGATTTTTTAGTAGAGGCAAGAGGTGCTTTTGAAGAATGCGATAGGAGAATAGTATCATTTAATAATATTTATGATACTCCATTTCCTTATAGAATAGTAAAAATAACAAATAAATCTAAGTTTAATAAACTTTCACATAAGGATTATCTAGGAGCTATTATGTCTTTAGGCATAGAAAGAGAAAAGTTTGGAGATTTACGAGTAATTGATGACTTTGCAATAGTTCCTATATATGAAGAGGTTATAGACTATATTTTTTGTAGTTTAGATAAAGTGGGAAAATCACCAGTATCAGTGGAAGAGATATTTGAGGAAAACCTACCTAAAATTAATTTTTTAGAAAGTATTATAATAGTTCCTTCACTTAGATTAGATAATATAGTTTCTAAGCTAGCTAATATATCTAGAGGAAAAGCTGTAGATATTATTGATAGCGGAAAAGTATTAATAGATTATTCTAAGTCTATAGAAAAAAGCAAAGATATAAAGGATGGACAAAGAATAACTATTTCAGGAGTAGGAAAATTTATAATTGGGGAAATTATTGGTAATACAAAAAGCGGAAGATATAAAGTAAAAATAAACAAATTTATATAGAAGAGGTGAAAAACATGAAATTAACTCCTGTTGATATAAGTAATAAGGAATTTAAAAAAGGTATAAGAGGATATGCAGTTGAAGAAGTGCAGGAATTCTTAGAAGAGGTTGTTGAAAATTACGAAAAAGTATACGAAGAAAATATAAGTTTAAAAGAAAGTTTAAGTAGAGTAAATGAAAAGCTTGAACATTATGAAAAATTAGAAGCAACTATACAAAATACGTTATTATTAGCACAAAATGCTGCAGATCAAGCTAAAGAAAGTTCTGAAAAGCAAGCAGAATTAATTATAGGAAATGCTAATGAGACAGCACAGAGAATACTAGATAAGGCTCATAATGATGTTGTAGCTATAAATGATGAATACGAAAGAGTAAAAGAAGAATTTATTAAGTTTAGAGCTAAATTTAGAGGATTTATGAATACTCAACTTCAAACTTTTGATGAGTTAGAAAAAGATTTAACTAAGAATTATAATGTTGCTCAACCTGTTGAAATATTAGATTTACACGAAAAGGAAGTAGAGATATATACTTCAGATGAAAATGAAGAATTTAAGGTTGAAGACTTAAATGATGATATAAATGCAGTAAAAAGTTTCTATGCTAATAACTAATACATATAGGAGGCCAATTTTTGGTCTCCTTTAGTTAATTTATTTACTTTTATAATATATGTTACTATTGAGAATGGTTTATTTATATATTATAATGTCTAAAGAATATAGATATACGGAGTAAAGTTAGATGGAAAATTTAAGTTTTAATATTAGTATAGAAGAAGAAGGTCAAAGAATAGATAAGTATTTATCAAATAAGATAGAAGATAAATCAAGATCATTTATTCAAGGTTTAATAGATGAAGAAAAAGTTAAAGCTAATGGTAAAATAATAAAAAGTAATTATAAGATAAAAAGAAATGATTTTATTGAAGTTGAAATGCCAGAACCTGTTGAATTAAATGTTTCTCCAGAAAAGATGAATTTAGATATTTTATATGAAGATGAAGATGTACTAGTAGTTAATAAGGATAAAGGTGTGGTAGTTCATCCTGCACCAGGGAACTATACAGGTACATTAGTAAATGGTATTTTATATCACTGTACAGATTTATCAGGAATTAATGGTGTTATAAGACCAGGAATTGTACATAGAATAGACAAAGATACATCTGGAGTACTAGTAATTGCTAAGAATGATGAAGCGCATAATGGGTTAGCTGAACAGTTTAAAGAACACTCAATAAAGAGAGAATATTATGCATTAGTAGAAGGAAAGTTTAGTAATCCTAAAGGAACTATAGATAAACCTATTAGTAGAGATAAAAAAGAAAGAATAAAGATGGCAATTAATTCTGATGGGAAAAGAGCTGTAACACATTATGAGGTATTAGAGCAATATGATAAGGGTGTATCATTAGTTAAGTGTACCTTAGAAACAGGAAGAACACATCAGATAAGAGTACATATGGCTTCTATAGGTCATCCTTTAGTTGGAGACTTAGTTTATGGTTATAAAAGGCAAAAATTTAATATTGAAGGGCAAGCACTTCATGCTAAGGTTTTAGGGTTTATTCATCCTAGAACAAAGAAATATATAGAGTTTACATCTGAACTACCAGAGTATTTTAAGGATTTATTAGAAAAATTAAGAAAAATGTAAGGAGTATATAAAATGAAGTTAAAAGCTAATTTATTAGATGAAAATGCAATTAGAAGAAGCTTAATTAGAATATCTCATGAAATTATTGAAAAAAATAAAGGTATTGAAAATATTATTCTAATAGGAATAAAAAGAAGAGGATATCCTTTAGCTAAGAGAATTGCTGAAAATATAGAAAAGATAGAAGGAGTCTCTGTAGATGTAGGATATGTAGATATAAGCTTATATAGAGATGATATAACAGAAATTAAATCAGCTCCAAGGTTAAATTCTGTAGACTTAGGAGTAGAGGTTAAAGGTAAGAAAGTTATACTTGTAGATGATGTATTATTCACTTGTAGAACAGTAAGAGCAGCTATTGAAGCTATTATTGATAGTGGAAGACCGCTATCTATTCAGTTAGCAGTTCTTATTGATAGAGGGCATAAAGAATTACCAATTAGAGCAGACTATGTTGGAAAGAATATACCAACATCAAAGAGTGAAATAGTAGCATTAGAAATAAAGGAAATAGACGGAAGTGATTCAGTTAAAATATATGAATCATAAAAGGAGACAGTAAAACATGGAATATAATTTAGTAGCAACAACTACTTTTGGATTAGAAGGAATTACAGCTAAAGAATTAAAGGCTTTAGGATATGAAGATTTAAAAGTAGAAAATGGTAA
>JAFOOW010000051.1 GCA_017425305.1 Peptostreptococcaceae bacterium
ATTTGACTGGAGTAATGGATTATACGGTGGTGTGGTATTAAAAACTGCACTTGGTAAAGCTGGAATAGCATTCTGGCCTGCATTAGCTTCTGGTATATTATGTAACATATTAGTTTCTGTTACTGTATGGGCTTCTTACGGAGCTAAAGATGCATTAGCTAAAGTTGGTATAGGATGGTTAGGAGTATTCTTATTCGTTTGTACTGGATTCGAACACTGTGTTGCAAACATGGGTTACTTCTTCGCAGGAATATTTGCTAAAGCTAATCCTTTATACTTAGAAGCTGCTCACAAAACTGCAGCTGATGTTGCTAGTTTAAACTTAGGTAGCATGTTCTTAAAGAATTTATTACCAGTTACAATAGGTAACATAATAGGTGGTATGATAATAGCTGGTGCATATTACTTCTTATTCATGGCTAAGAAAGAAAACAAATCAACTAATATATAGTTTTAAAAAAAATCCTCTTTTTATAAGAGGATTTTTTTATATCCTTATTTTGGTTATAATAACCTTATATAATTTATTAATAAGGAGTTGGTAACTATTTTATCTATTATTTTTTCTTATCAATCAATTTTAACATTTATATACATAGCTAATTTTCTTGTTATGCTTAACCTTATTTTTAGAGAAAGGCGTACTATAGAATCTACAGTTGCTTGGATTTTAATATTAACAGTAATACCTGCTGCTGGATTCTTTATTTATCTAGCTTTCGGTAGACGTATTAATAAGGATAATATGTTTAAACTTAAGAAAGAAGAAGATAAACGATGTAAAAATAGAGTTATAGAAACTAATAATTTTCTACAATACTCTAATAGATTAGAACCTGAAGTATTAGAGCATAGAGATATTATTTACTCTCTTACAAATTCAAATAGTGCTGCATATACAACAAATAATCAAGTATCTATATATACTGATGGTAATGAATTATTTGATGAGCTTATATATCAAATAAAGCAAGCAACAAAATATATTCATATTGAATTTTATATATTTAAAGATGATGAACTAGGAAATAGAATAATAGATGTACTTTTAGATAAATTATCTCAAGGTGTTGAAGTTAGACTTTTATACGATTCTGTTGGAAGCAGACTTTTTTCAAATAAATCTATTAATAAATTAAAAGAAGCAGGTGCTAAAGTTGGGGCCTTCTTCCCTTCTTTCTTAAAGATTATAAATCTTAATTTAAATTATAGAAATCATCGTAAGTTAGTTATTATAGATGGAAAAGTAGGATTTGTTGGTGGATTTAATGTTGGTAAAGAATACATTGGTAGAGACCCTAAGTTCGGATATTGGAGAGATACTCATACTAAAATAATAGGTTCTGCTGTAAACGACTTAAATATGCGTTTTATGATGGATTGGAGATATACAACACATGAAGATATAGATTTTATAAAATATCTAAATGAAGATATAAATCCTTATGATGGAAATGTAGGTATACAAATCGTATCAAGTGGGCCAGATTTATCTGAAGCTGTAGAGATAAAGTATGGATATATAAAAATGATTCAAAAAGCTAAAAATTATATATATATACAATCACCTTATCTAATACTAGATAAATCATTATTAGATACTTTAAAAATAGCTTGTTTATCTGGAGTTGATGTTAGAATTATGATACCAACTAAACCTGACCATCCATTTGTTCATTGGGCATCTTATTCTTATGCTGGAGAATTATTAAAATTCGGAGCTAAGATATATAAATATGATAAAGATGCATTTTTACATTCTAAAACAGTAGTTATAGATGACTCTATGTGTTCTATAGGGACAGCTAATATGGATATAAGAAGTTTCGAGTTAAACTTTGAAGTAAATGCTTTTATATATTCTAAAGATATCGCTATTGAACAACGTAATTATTTTGAGTCAGATATGTTAAAGTGTACAGAAGTTACTCAAGAGATATATGAAAATAGATCTGGTATTATTAGATTTAAGGAATCTATTTCAAGGCTATTATCTCCTGTGCTTTAGTAAAAATACACTATAAAAATCATATGATTTTTATAGTGTATTTTTTATATATTAAAAAAGTTTTTTATATGTTAATTTTTTATTTTTTGAAAATTCAGGAAACATATAAAAATTTTATATTTAAATCAGTTATAATATATATATAGCTTTAAATATAATAATTTAAGATTATGTTTTATTTTAGGTATTACTTATAACTGTTACATAGGGAGGTTAATATGTGCAATTTTACTGAATGTAATAAAAAATTATTTGATGAATTAGATTTATTCATTAATACTATACCTCAATCAGAGGATTCTTTAATACAAGTACTTCACCATGCTCAAGGAATTTTTGGTTATCTACCAAAAGAAGTTCAACTTCATGTCGCTAAGAAGTTAAATGTATCTCCTGCTAAAGTTTATGGTGTTGTAAGCTTCTATTCTTATTTTACTGCAGAACCTAAGGGGGAATATAAAATAAGTGTTTGTTTAGGTACTGTTTGTTTTGTTAAAGGTGCAGATAAAATATTAGCTGAGTTTGAAAAGCAGCTTGGTATAAAGTCTGGAGAAACAACATCTGATTTAAAATTCTCTCTTGAAGGATTAAGATGTGTAGGTGCTTGTGGTTTAGCTCCTGTTGTTGTTGTAAATGGTAAAGTTTATGGACAGGTCAAAGTTGATCAAGTTAAAGATATAATAAATGAATATAAACAATTAGAGTCTACTCATTAATATAAAAAAGGGGGGGAATATATGAGTACTATCAAATCATTCGATGAACTAAAAAAATTAGTTTCTGAATTAAAGCCAAATTTATCTATAAGAGATAATGTTGCTCAAGAAAATAACAAAATAGAACTATTAGTTTGTGGTGATACTGGATGTAGAGCTGCAAATAGTATGCCTATAATAGATAGTTTAAATGAGGAAATAAACAAGGCCGGATTACAAGATAAAGTATCAGTGTCTTTAACTGGTTGTTTTGGTTTCTGTGCTCAAGGACCTATTGTTAAAGTTCATCCTGATAATGTTTTTTATGTAAAGGTTTCAGCTGAAGATGCTAAAGAAATAGTTCAAGAGCATTTAGTCAATGGGAATTTAGTAGAAAGATTATTATTTTTAGAAGCATCTGAAGATAAAAGAGTTTCTAAGTCAGAAGATATGTCTTTCTATAAACAACAAATGCGTATTGCACTACATAACTGTGGATATATAAATCCTGAAAAGTTAGAAGATTATATAGCTAATGATGGATATGTTACATTAGGTAAATGTATAACAGAACTTACTCCAGATGAGGTTATTGAAGAAGTAAAAATTTCTGGCTTAAGAGGTAGAGGTGGAGCTGGTTTCCCTACTGGGGTAAAATGGGAAGCTACTAGAAAATCTCAATCTGAACAAAAATATGTTGTTTGTAATGCTGACGAAGGTGACCCAGGTGCATTTATGGATAGATCTATATTAGAAGGTGACCCTCATAAAGTTCTAGAAGCAATGGCTATTTGCGGATATGCAGTTGGTGCTAATACTGGATATATATATATAAGAGCTGAATATCCTCTTGCTATAGAAAGATTACAAGCTGCTATAAAACAAGCTGAATCTATAGGAGTTTTAGGAGAAAATATATTAGGAACTGATTTTAGTTTTAATATAGAACTTAAGTATGGTGCTGGAGCTTTCGTTTGTGGAGAAGGTACTGCTCTAATGCGTTCTATAGAAGGTAATCGTGGAGAGCCATCTATGAAAACTTATAGTTCTACTAGAAAAGGTTTATGGGGTGTTCCAACTTGCTTAAATAATGTTGAAACTTTCGCTAACATAATACCTATATTAAAAAATGGTGGTCAATGGTATAAAAATATAGGAACAGAAGACTCTTCTGGTACTAAGGTTTTTGCTTTGGGTGGTAAAATTAATAATGTTGGTCTTGTAGAAGTTCCTATGGGAATAACTCTTAGAGATATAGTTTATAACATAGGTGGTGGAGTTCCTAATAATAAGGAATTTAAAGCTGTTTTAACTGGTGGTCCATCTGGAGGATGTATATCAGCTGAATATTTAGATACTCCTATTGACTTTAAAAATCTAAGTAAACTAGGATCTATGATGGGTTCAGGAGGTATGCTTATACTTGATGAAAACGATTGCATGGTTGATATAGCTAAGTTTTTCTTAGAGTTTACTGTTGAAGAATCTTGTGGTAAGTGTACACCTTGTCGTATAGGAAATAAAAGATTACTTGAAATATTAACTAAAATAACTGATGGAAATGGAACTGAACAAGATTTAATAGATCTTAAAGACCTTTCTAATACTATAAAAAATGCATCACTATGTGGATTAGGAAAATCTGCTCCTAACCCTGTATTAAGTACTCTTGACTATTTCTATGATGAATATAAAGCTCATGTTGTTGATAAAAAGTGCCCATCTGGTAAGTGTCAAGCTTTATTAAATTACCATATAACAGATGCTTGTATAGGATGTACTAAATGCTCTAGAGTATGTCCAGCTAATTGTATCTCTGGAAAAGTTAAAGAAAAGCATGAAATAGACACTTCTAAATGTTTAAAATGTGGTGCTTGTATGGATAACTGTAAGTTTAATGCAATAATTAAGAAATAGGGGGATAACTTAAATGAGTTTAGTTAATTTAACTATAAATGGTAAATCTGTAACAGTTGAAAATGAAACTACTATTTTAGCTGCAGCTAAAAAGTTAAATATAAAGATACCTAGTCTTTGCCATTTGCATATGGATGAAATAAATATGCATAACAAATGTGCATCTTGCCGTGTTTGTATGGTTGATACTAATAGAGGTTTAGTACCTGCATGTGCTACTAATGTAAAAGAAGGTATGGAAGTACTAACAAATACTAGTAGAGCATTACAGGCTCGTAAAACAGTTGTAGAACTATTGTTATCTGATCATCCTCAAGATTGCTTAAAGTGTGATAAAAACGGTAAGTGTGAATTACAAACTATCGCTGCTGATTTAGGTATAAGAGAAGTTAGATATCAAGGTGTTAAAACTGATTTAGGTATAGATAATTCTAGTAAATCTATAGTTAAAAACCATGATAAGTGTATACTTTGTAGAAGATGTGAAACTATGTGTACTGAAATTCAACAAGTAGGAGTTTTATCTGGTGTTAATCGTGGATTTGAAACTAAGGTTTCTACTTTCTTCAATGAAAATTTATGTGATACAAACTGCTCTTTCTGCGGTCAATGTGTAGCTGTATGCCCTACTGCAGCATTATCTGAAGTAAATAATATACCTCATGTTTGGGATGCAATTAATAATAAAGATAAATGTACAGTAGTTCAAATTGCTCCTGCTGTAAGAGTTGCTTTAGGTGAAGAATTCGGTCTTGAAGCTGGAACTGTTACTACAGGAAAAATAGTGTCTGCTCTTCGTTTATTAGGATTTAAATATGTATTTGATACTAATTTCGGAGCTGATTTAACTATATTAGAAGAAGCTTCTGAATTTGTTCATAGATTAAAAGATAATTCTAATTTACCAATTTTAACAAGCTGTTGTCCTGCTTGGGTAAATTATATAGAGCATCATTACCCTGATTTATTACATCTTCCATCTAGCTGTAAGTCTCCTCAAAACATGTTTGGTGCTATGGCTAAACACTACTTAGCTCCAAAAATGGATATAGAACCAAAGGATATGATTGTAGTATCTGTTATGCCATGTATAGCTAAAAAATATGAGGCTTCTAGAAAAGAATTAGGTCAAGATGATATATTAGATGTAGATATATCAATTACTACAAGAGAATTAGCTAAAATGATTAAGGAAGCAGGTATAGATTTCCTTAGTTTAGAAGATGATAATTTTGATAATCCTATGGGTGAATCTACTGGAGCAGCCGATATATTTGGTGCTACAGGTGGAGTTTTAGAAGCTGCTCTTCGTACATCTTATGAATGGGTTACTAATGAAGAGTTAGAAAATGTTAATTTTGAATCTGTAAGAGGATTTAATGGAATAAAAGAAGCTAGTATAAATGTAGGTGGTACTATAGTAAATGTATGTGCTGCAAGTGGATTGGGTAATGCAAAAAAAATAATGGAAGAAGTTAAAGCTGGAAACTCTAAATATCATATTATAGAAATAATGGCATGTCCAGGTGGATGTGTAGCTGGTGGTGGTCAACCATATCATTTAGGGAACTATGACTTAGTTAAAGCTCGTGCTAAAGGTTTATATAATATAGATAGTAGTAAATCTGTTCGTAAATCTCATAAAAATGAGTCTTTATGCGAGTTATACAAAGAATTTTTAGGAGAACCGTATAGTGATTTAGCTCATAAATATCTTCATACTCATTATTTTGATAGAAGTAATTTCTTTGAATCTGAAAATAAATTATGTGAAGTAACTGAGTAATAAATAATAAAAAAGGTTTAATCTAGTCTTAAGATTAAACCTTTTTTATTATTTATTTTATTTATTATTATCTATTAAATTAGTTAACTTCTTAGTAAATTCTTGAGCTGCATCATACCCCATACGCTTTTGTCTGAAATTCATAGCTGCAACCTCTAATATCATAGCTGTATTTCGTCCTGGCTTAACTGGAACTACTAACTTTTCTATATCTATTCCTAATATTTCTTCATATTCCTTATCTAATCCTAGTCTATCATAATAAGTGTTGTCATTCCAATTTTCTAATCTTATTATAATATCTATAACTTTAGAATCCTTAACAGCCCCTACACCATACATACTTCTTACATCTATTATGCCTATTCCTCTTATCTCCATAAAATGTCTTAGTACTTCTGGTGATTGTCCTATAAGTATATTTTCATCTATTTTAGTTATTTCTACTGCATCATCTGCAACTAATCTATGTCCTCTTTGAACTAATTCTAGTGCTGTTTCAGATTTACCTACACTACTTTCTCCTCTTATAAGAACTCCTACTCCATATACATCTACTAAAACTCCATGAACACTCGTTGTTGGAGATAATTTAGAATCTAAATAGCTTGATAACCTATTTATAAGCCTTGTAGTATTTCTTTTAGTTGCTAATACTACTCTATTATATTTTTTAGCCATTTCAATAACATCTGGCTTTACTTCAAGTCCTCTAGATACTATTAATGCTGGTATTTCATATGAGAAAAACTTATCTAAAACAGCTCTTCTAGTTTCTCTATCTATATGACTAAAGTATGTATACTCTGTTTTTCCTACTATTTGTATTCTATCATAAGTAAAGTGTTCAAAATATCCTGCAAACTGTAATCCTGATCTATGGATATCTTGATAATGTACAACATACTCAACATCATCTGGCATATATACTATTTCTAAGTCTAAATCCTTAGCTAAATCCCTAATTGATACTGATTTATCACTTCTTTCACTATCTATCATTTAATTTTACTCCTTTTAAATGCTAACTACTTTTTAAAAAAGTTATATACACTTTCAGCTGATGACTTATTCATTCCTTCAACCTCTAATAACTCTTCAAAACTAGCTTTTTTAATATCTTCTATACTTTTGAAATGAGCTAATAGTGCTTTTTTCCTTTTTTCTCCTATTCCCTGTATATCATCTAATATAGATTTTGTCAAAGATTTATTTCTTAAACTTCTATGATATGTTATTGCATAGTTATGAACTTCTTCTTGAATACTTGCAACAAATCTATACAAATTAGAAGTATTATCGAGTTCAATCTCTTTTTCCTGGGAAATTAATCCCTTCGTTCTATGTTTATCGTCTTTAAACATTCCCCATAGAGGTATTTTGACATTATTCCTATCTAAAACTTTTTTAACTGCGCTTACCTGACCTTTTCCACCATCTAATAGAATTAAATCTGGTAGATTCCCATATTTAAGTCTTCTTTCTACTATTTCTGCCATAGAATCATAGTCATTAGGTCCTATAACTGTTTTTATTTTATATCTTCTATACTCTTTCTTATCTTTCTTACCATTAGTGAATACTACCATAGATCCTATTGAGTCTACTCCTTGTATATTAGATATATCGAAAGACTCTATTCTTTTGGGGATTTCTTCTAATCCTATTACATCCTTTAATTCTTCTAAAGCACCTACACTCTTTTGATATTTCATCTTATTCATATCAGAAAACTTTTCTAAATACTCAACAGCATTTTTTCTTACCATTTCAATAAGATTTTTCTTTTCTCCTTTTTGAGGTACTTTTATACTAACTCTTTGACCTTTTTTATTAGATAGCCATTCTTCCAGTACAAAACTATCTTCTACTTCATCTTCAATTAATATTTCTTTAGGTACATAGTCTTGTGCCATATAAAATTGTTTTACAAATGATGAAAGTATAGACTCCCTACTACTATCCATTACACCTTCTAATATATAATGTTCTCTTCCAACTATTTTACCATTTCTTATAAAGAATACTTGTACACAAGCTTCATCATGTGCTCTTGCCATAGCTATAATATCTTGATTTAAATCAGAAGTTCCTGAATCTATTTTTTGTTTTTGAATCATATCTTCTAAACTTCTTATTTTATCTCTATATATAGCTGCATCTTCAAAATTAAATTCCATTGCACATTTATTCATTTTTTCTTTTAGTAACTCTATAAGTTTTTCTTCCTTACCTGATAAAAACATTAATATTTCTTCAACCATTTTATTATAATCTTCTTTAGAAACATCACCTGTACAAGGTCCTACACATTTCTTTATATGTTTATTTAAACACGGTCTAACATTATTTCTTATTGCTTTATCAATATCTATATTACAAGTCCTTATAGGATAAGTATTTCTTATTATTTCTAACGTATCATTAACTGCAGTTATATTTGTATATGGCCCAAAATATTTAGCTTTATCCTTTAATACTCTTCTTACTTTTAGTACTCTTGGATAATCCTCATTTGTAGTTACTTTTATATATGGATATGTTTTATCATCTCTAAGTAATACATTGTATTTAGGTCTATATTGCTTTATTAAGTTACATTCTAATATTAAAGCCTCTAGCTCTGAATCTGTTATTATATATTCAAAACTATATATATTTTTTACCATTGATTTAACTTTAGACGAGTGATTCTTCGATGATTGAAAATACTGTCTAACTCTATTTTTTAGAGATATAGCTTTTCCTACATAAATAACAGTTTTATCTTCATCTTTCATTAAATAAACACCAGGCTCATCTGGAAGTTTTTTTAAATGTTCCTGTATATCAAACATATTATCCTCTCCAAATTTTATTTATATTAAGAATTATACCCTAAATTAAATAAAAAAAAAGATGATTTACACTATAAGTGCAAATCATCTTGCTTAGATATTATTTGTTAGTTGGTCTACCACCATTTACTTGGAAGAAGTAAGTTGATGCTTTTAATAAAGTTTTGAATTCTGGTGATTCTTTATATTTATCAACACTTTCAGAACTTAGTCCAACTATATCTATTTCTCCTGTTTCATATAAGTTAAGTGCTGCATTTGTATCTTTAACTATCTTAGTGTTAACTTTATCTATTTTTATTGAGCTAGCATCCCAGTAGTTAGGGTTTTTGCTCATTGTGTATATATCTTCCAATTTCCATTCAGTTAATGTAAATGGTCCATTATATACCATCTTGTCTTTATCAGTTCCGTATTCTTGACCAAATTGTTCTACAACTTTTTGATTTTGTGGTAAGAATGTTTTGAAGAACATTAAACTATCGAAATAGTGAACTGGTCTTACTAAGTCAACTTGTAATGTATAATCATCTATTGCTTTTATTCCTACCCCATCTGCATTATCTACTGTACCTAAGTTATAGTCTTTTGCTCCAACTATATCATACATAATAAATCCATAAGTAGATGCTGTTGCAGGGTCTAAAGTTCTCTTCCATGAATATTCAAAATCTTTTGCTGTTACTGTATCTCCGTTTGACCACTTAGAATCTTTTCTTAATTTGAAAGTCCATGTTTTACCATCTTCTGATTTTTCCCAGCTTTCAGCTACACCTGGAACTACTTTTCCATCTTTATCTAATCTTACTAATCCTTCCATAGTATTCATTAATACTTCTGAAGATACTGTATCTTCTGCTTTACTTATATCTATAGTTGGTATATCAGAACTTCCTGTTATATTAAGTTCTTTCTTACCTTCTCCTAATTCAACCCAATTGTAAATTGCTGGTACCCCAAATGATGGTGTAAGTCTTCCACTAACATATGGTTTTTGTAAATATGATGAACCTTGTTGCATAATAGGATTTATGAATCCATCTTCTAACATCATTTTTTCAGCTTCTGCATACTTAGCCCAGCTTTCTTCTTGACTACCTGCAGTTTTAGCTTCTTCTATTAACTTATCATACTCTGAGTTATTGTAATTTGTATTAGACCCGTATTGAATTCCTGTTTGCATAGTTTCTAAGAAAGTTAATGGGTCTGGATAATCTGGACTCCATCCTGCAAATGATAAATGGAATTCTCCCTTACCTTCTAATTCTAGCTTTTGCTTAAATGGTTGTTGTTGTATTTTAACAGTTAATCCTGGAAGTGCATTTTGAAGTTCTGCTTGCATAAATTCTGCTTGTCTTTTACTACTTTCACTATCAAATGTTAATAATTCTAATGTAACTGTATCAAATCCAACTTCTTGTTTAGCAGTTTCCCATGATTTTGCAGCTTCTTCAGTATTATATTTATATCCCATGTCTCCAGCTACATCTCTATAGTCTTTTCCATCAGCATTAAATGCTAGCCCTCTTGCAGTTAGATAATCTGCAGGTACTGTTCCATTGTTTAATATAGTGTCACATAGAGTTTGTTTATCTATTGCCATAGCTATAGCTGCTCTTGCATTTTTATTAGCAAGTACATCTAGTGGATCTCCTTCTCCACCTCCATTAGTAGCTGAACCTGTACTACCAGAGTTAGTACTAGTACATCCAACTAATGACATAACTGCTACTGCAGCAGTAGCACTCATTACTGCTAGTCTTTTTCTTAAAACCATTTTAAATACCCCCCTAAATATTAAAATCTTAAAGTTGTAACTAGATGTATGTTAAATTATATGTGCTATCATATTTTTTTTATGTCTATATTTTTTTATATAAACTTTTCAGTCTTATAAAATTTATTAATAACTTAAATATATTCTTTGTTTTATTATAAATTAAGTATTTTAATAAATATTTTCAAAATTAAAATTATTTTCTGAATTTTTATTTTAATAATATTTTATATAAAAAAATTTCATATTGCATATGTTAATAATATTTAAAAACAATTATTACTAAATCCTTCTATAGAAATCATTTTTATTTTTTCATATTACTTATAATTTTTTTCTATAAGAAATAATTGTTTTTTGTTTAAAAGCATATTACTATTATATTAATTCGCGCTTGTATAATTTAATATTATTAATTTATAACATATGGGGGGGTATCTTTGAAAAAATTCTATAAACTAATTTTTATTAACTTATTATTTAGCTTTATTTTTTGTATAATTAGCAAATTTGAAAGATTTTCTTTTCTTAATGCATCTTTTACTATAGGAATGTTTTATTTATCTACTGGTGCATTATTTTTTGTTAGTGAAAAAGGCTTTTTTAATATGACGCTATATTCTTTTAATAAAATCTGTGAAGAAAATAGAAGAAGAAAAGGAGTTTTGTGTGAATCAACTATTACTGTTGATGATTATATAAATAGACGATATAAATTTACAATAACAAATCCACTACTATCATCTGGTTGTATCATTTCTATAACATCTTTAATTATAAGTTTCTTATTTTATTCATAAATTAATCAATCAGTAAATATCATATACAAATATACATATCTAAATTTATCTAATTAATTTGTTTTTAAATTCTGATACTATAGATTCTAAGTGTTATCAGAATTTACTTTTTAACCAATATTATTTTATTCAAGGGGGTGTAGCGATGGCTCGCTATATATTAAAACGTCTAGCACTTATGTTTACGACGTTGTTGGTTATTATCTCAGTTACATTTTTCTTGGTAAGATTATTACCAGGAAGTCCATTTAACGATGAAAAATTAAGTCCTCAACAGGTTGAAATGATTAATAAACAATATGGACTTGATGCTCCAGTACCAGTTCAATATGTAAAGTACATGAAAGGTGTATTTACTGGGGATTTAGGAAGATCTTTTAAGTATGACAACAAAAAGGTTGAGGATTTAATTGGTACTCGTATAAAAGCTTCTTCTATGTTAGGTGTTCAAGCTATAGCTATAGGTTCTGTTGTAGGTTTATCTCTTGGGATATTAGCTGCACTTAAGAAAAATACAATATGGGATTATCTAGCTACTATTATTTCAGTTCTAGGTGTATCTGTTCCATCATTTGTTATAGCAGCACTTCTTCAATTATATTTAACTACAAAAAATCAAATTTTCCCTGTTACATGGGGTATGCCAATAGGGTCTGATTTTAGATATGTATGGACAGTGCTTCCATCTATAGCATTAGCATTCTTCTCTATTGCTAGTATATCTCGTTTTACTAGAACTGAATTAGTTGAAGTTTTAAATGCTGAATATATAGTTACTGCTAAGGCTAAAGGGTTAACTAAAGCTACTGTTATAATAAAGCATGCTTTAAGAAATGCTTTAATACCAGTTATAACTGTACTTGGACCATTAGTAGTTAGTTTACTTACAGGATCTCTAGTTGTGGAAAAGGTTTTCGCAGTTCCTGGACTTGGAGATTTACTAGTTACTGCTATAACGACTAATGACCTATTCGTAATATCTGGAGTATCTATATTCTATAGTGCTTTCTATATAGGTGTAATACTATTAGTCGATATACTTTACGGAATAATAGATCCTAGAATTCGTGTTGCAGGGGGGAAAGCTTAATGATAAATAAAGTTGTAATTGATGGTAAGGAAGTTGAACTTACTGCTGATTTGTTTGAAATCAGCCCAGCTGATATGACTCAACATGAAGCAATAACTAGACCTAGTTTAACTTTCTGGCAAGATGCTAGAAAAAGATTATTTAAAAATAAAGGTGCCGTTACTGGCTTAGTTATATTAAGTGTAATTGTATTTTTCACTTTATTTGGTCCTCTATTTAATAAATATACTTATGACCAACAAAATTTACGTCATGCTAAACTGCCTCCAAGAATACCAGTTTTAGCTTCTATAGGTATAGCTGACGGTACTAAAATGGATACAAAATTTGATGGTACTATTGAAAAAGTAAATCCTTATGAACAAAAAAATGTTGAAGATGGAGTTAACTACTGGTTTGGAACAGATGACTTAGGTCGTGACTTATGGACTCGTACTTGGTCTGGTGCTAGAGTTTCTCTATTCATAGCTATATTAGCTGCAATGTATGACTTGTTAATAGGTGTTACTTATGGTGGTGTTTCTGCATACTATGGTGGAAAAGTAGATATGTACATGCAGCGTTTTATAGAAATATTAAGTGGTATACCAAGTCTTGTATTGCTTACATTACTTATATTAGTATTTGAACCTGGTGTTATGTCTATCTCACTAGCTATGGGGATATCTGGTTGGATAGGAATGTCAAGGGTTGTACGTTCTCATGTACTAAGACTTAAGGGTCAAGAGTTTGTTTTAGCTGCTAAAACATTAGGAGCTTCTGACTCTAAGATAATAATAAAACATTTATTCCCTAATATAATAGGACCTGTAGTAGTTATGATAATGTTCTCATTACCTTCTGCTATATTCTATGAGGCATTTTTAAGCTTCATAGGTTTAGGACTTCAACCTCCACATGCATCACTAGGAGTATTAATAAATGATGGATTCAAACAATTACAAACAAATCCATATATGATGATAGTACCATCTATAGTTATATGTTTATTAATATTCAGTTTAAACTTACTTGCTGATGGATTAAGGGATGCTGTTGACCCTAAAATGCGTAATCAATAGTTAGAAAGGGGATGAGTTTATGGAAAAAGAAAAATTATTACAAGTGAAAAATCTTAAGGTTCACTTCAAAACTTTTGGTGGTGAAGTTCAAGCCGTAAGAGGTGTTACATTTGATTTACATAAAGGGGAAACTCTTGCTATAGTTGGTGAGTCTGGTTCTGGTAAATCAGTTGCATGTAAAACTATAATGAGAATAATGTCTTCAAATGCACTTATTAAAGATGGTGAAATTTTATTTGATGGAAAAGATTTAACTAAGTTATCTGAGAAAGAAATGGAATCTATAAGAGGTAAGGATATTGCTATGATATTCCAAGACCCTATGACATCTCTTAACCCTACTACTACAATAGGAAAGCAAATTGCTGAAGGTATAATAAAACATCAAGGTTTATCTAAAGAAGAAGCAATGAAAAAAGCTATTGAGCTTATAGACCTTGTTGGTATACCATTCCCTGAAAAAAGAGCAAAACAATACCCTCACCAATTCTCTGGTGGTATGCGTCAACGTATTGTTATAGCAATCGCTCTAGCTTGTAATCCTAAAGTATTAATTGCTGATGAGCCTACTACTGCTCTAGATGTTACTATACAAGCTCAGATACTTGAACTTATAAAAGATATACAAAAGAAAACTGGTGTTGCCGTTATATTCATAACTCATGACCTTGGTGTTGTTGCTAATATGGCTGATAGAGTTGCTGTTATGTATGCTGGTAAAATAATAGAAGTTGGTACATCTGATGATGTATTCTATAACCCACAACATCCTTATACTTGGGGATTATTAGCTTCTATGCCTAGCTTAGATGTTGGTGATAGTGATTTATACAATATACCTGGAACTCCTCCAGATTTAATGAATCCACCTATAGGAGATGCATTCTCTCTTCGTAATGTAAATGCATTAAAATTAGATTTCCTAGCCGAGCCACCTATGTTTAAAGTTAGTGAAACTCATTCTGCTGCTACATGGTTATTACATCCATTAGCACCTAAAATAGAAAGACCAGCTAGTATAGGAAGAAAGAAGGTGTCTGCAAATGACTAAGAAAAAATTATTAGAAGTAAGAAATCTTAAACAATACTTCCCTATTGATAAGAAAAGTGTTGTTAAAGCTGTTGATAATATGACTTTTGATATATATGAAGGTGAAACTTTTGGTCTAGTTGGAGAGTCTGGTTCTGGTAAATCTACTACAGGTAGAACTATAATCAGATTATATGACCCAACTGAAGGTGAAATAATTTTCGATGGAAAAAATATTTCTGATAAAAAACTTAATAAGGATACTAAGACTTTCTTAAATAAAAATATGCAAATGATATTCCAAGACCCTATGGCTTGTCTTAACCCTCGTATGACTGTTATGGATATAATAGCTGAAGGTCTTGATATACATGGATTATGTAAAGATAAAAAAGAAAGAACTCAAAAAGTTTATGAGTTATTAAGAACTGTTGGTCTTAATGAGCAACATGCTAGTAGATATCCTCATGAATTCTCTGGTGGTCAAAGACAACGTATAGGTATAGCTCGTGCTCTTGCTATACAACCAAAGTTTATAATTGCCGATGAACCAATATCTGCTCTTGACGTTTCTATACAAGCTCAAGTTGTAAACTTACTTAGAAATTTACAAAAAGAAAAAGGATTAACATATTTATTTATAGCACATGACCTTTCAATGGTTAAATACATAAGTGATCGTATAGGAGTTATGCATCATGGTAAATTAGTTGAGTTAACTACTTCTGAAGAGTTATATAATAATCCTCTTCATCCTTATACTAAGTCTTTATTATCTGCTATACCACTACCAGACCCAGAACATGAAAGACATAGAGTTCGTATAAAATACGACCCTAGTATTCATGATTACTCTGAACATAAACCTAACTGGGTAGAAATAAAACCAGGCCACTTTGTTTTAGGTTCTGAACCTGAAATAGCTGAGTATAGAAAAGAATTAGAAAAAAATGAAGCTACTAATGCTTAATATATAAATAAAGAATGAGGGTAATAACTACCCTCATTCTTTATTTGTATAATTTATTCAAAATATCTCTTAAGGAATTTACCTGTATAAGAACCTTCTACTTTAGATACCTCTTTAGGAGTTCCAGTAGCAACTATTTTACCACCTTTATCTCCACCTTCTGGCCCTAAATCTATTATATAGTCACAAGTTTTTATAACATCTAAGTTATGTTCTATTACTACTATTGTGTTTCCTGTATCAGCTAGTTTTTGTAATACACTTATTAATTTATCTACATCTGCCATATGAAGACCTGTAGTTGGCTCATCTAGTATATATAATGTTTTTCCTGTTGGTCTTTTACTTAATTCTGTAGCTAATTTAATTCTTTGAGCTTCTCCACCTGATAGCTGAGTTGATGGTTGTCCTAGCTTAATATATGAAAGCCCTACATCCATAAGAGTTTCTAACTTTCTTTTTATATTAGGTATATTTTCAAAGAATTCTAATGCTTCTTCAACGTTCATATCAAGTACATCAGATATAGTCTTATCCTTATATCTTACTTGTAAAGTTTCTCTATTGTATCTTTCTCCCTTACATACCTCACATGGTACATATACATCAGGAAGGAAGTGCATTTCTATTTTTATAATACCGTCACCTTTACAAGCCTCACATCTTCCACCTTTTATATTGAAACTAAATCTACCCTTTTGATATCCTCTTGCTTTAGCTTCATTTGTAGATGCAAATAAGTCTCTTATTAAATCAAATACTCCTGTGTATGTGGCTGGATTTGATCTAGGCGTTCTTCCTATTGGACTTTGATCTATATTTATTATTTTATCAATATTTTCTATACCTTTTATCTCTTTATGCTTACCAGGTCTTTCTCTTAATTTATTAACCTTTGTAGCTATTCCTTTATATAAAATATCATTTATTAATGTACTTTTACCTGAACCAGAAACTCCAGTAATACAAGTAAATTTACCTAGTGGGAATTTAACATTTATATTTTTTAAGTTATTTTCAGTTGCTTTTACAATCTCTATAAAATTACCATTTCCTTCTCTAACTGTTTCTGGAATTCCTATAACCTTTTTACCACTTAAGTATTGTCCTGTTATTGAATTAGGATTTTCTAATATTTCATCTAAAGTACCTTCTGCTACTATATTTCCACCATGAATACCTGCTCCTGGTCCTATATCTACAATATAATCAGCTTCTCTCATAGTATCTTCATCATGTTCTACTACTATAAGAGTATTTCCTATATCTGTTAGATGTCTTAAAGTTTTTATTAGCCTATCATTATCTCTTTGATGTAATCCTATACTAGGCTCATCTAGAACATATAATACTCCTACTAAAGCAGAACCTATCTGAGTAGCTAGTCTTATACGCTGAGCTTCTCCTCCAGATAAAGTACCAGCTTTTCTTGAAAGATTTAGATAGTCTAATCCTACATCTCTTAAGAACTCTGCTCTTCCCTTTATCTCTTTTAATATTTCATGAGCTATGAATCTTTGCTTTTCACTTAAGTTTATATTTTCAATATAGTTTATTAATTCATTAACTGAGAAATCAGTTACTTCCATTATATTTTTATTATCTACTAAAACTGATAATACTTCTTTTCTTAATCTATTTCCTTTACATTTAGGGCAAGGTATTTCTGCCATAAATTCTTCTATCTTTTCTCTAGAGTAATCAGAATTAGTATCTCTATATCTTCTTTCTAGATTTACTATTACACCTTCAAATGGAGCCTTATATTGTCTATACCCTCCATATTTAGACTCATATACAAACTCAACCATTATATTATCTTTACCATATAGTAACTCTTGAACAAAGTCATCTGGTAAATCTTTAAATGGAGTAGCTAAGTCTACATTGAATTTTTCAGCAAGACTCTTTACCATTTTACTATAATAAGTATCATCACTAGCTCCTACTGAACCCCAAGCTGCTATAGCACCTTGCTTTATAGATAGTTCTTTGTTAGGTACAACTAAGTCTGGATCTACTTCTTTACTTTCTCCCAATCCATTACATGTATCACACGCACCAAATGGAGCATTGAATGAGAACATTCTTGGAGATAATTCTTCTATACCTATACCATGTTCTGGACATGCAAACTTTGTTGAATATAATATTTCTTCACCATCTATTATTTGAGCTATTACTAATCCATCTGATAGTTTTATAGAAGTTTCTATAGAGTCTGCAAGTCTACTTTCTATTCCATCTTTTATAATTA
Organism: Peptostreptococcaceae bacterium; assembly: GCA_017425305.1. Classification (GTDB taxonomy): domain Bacteria; phylum Bacillota; class Clostridia; order Peptostreptococcales; family Peptostreptococcaceae; genus Paraclostridium. Next base: position 18,229 of record JAFOOW010000051.1, read on the forward strand.
TTCTATCTACTATAACTTCTATATTATGTTTTTGATTTTTATTTAACTCAATATCATCTGTTACTTCGTGATTTTCTCCATCTACTCTTATTCTTACAAATCCATCTTTTTTAATATTTTCTATAACTTTTTTATGAGTTCCTTTTTGTCCTCTAACTACAGGGGCTAATATTTGAAGTTTCGTTCTTTCTGGAAACTCCATTATCTTATCAACTATTTCTTGAATAGTCATTTGACTTATTTTTTCTCCGCATACAGGACAATATACTTCTCCTACTCTTGCAAATAGTAATCTTAGGTAGTCGTATATTTCTGTTACTGTACCTACTGTAGAACGTGGATTTTTTGATGTTGTCTTTTGGTCTATTGATATAGCGGGAGATAGTCCTTCTATATACTCTACATTAGGTTTTTCCATTTGTCCTAAGAACTGTCTTGCATATGCAGATAAACTTTCTACATACCTTCTTTGTCCTTCTGCATATATAGTGTCAAAAGCTAATGACGATTTACCTGAACCTGATAGCCCAGTAAAAACTATAAACTTATCTCTAGGAAGAGTTAAGTCTACATTTTTCAAGTTATGTTCTTTAGCTCCTCTTATTATGATTTTATCATTCATAAATAAATGTCCCTTCTCTTATAATATATTGTCTAATTATATTTATTAATTTAATTTATCTTCTAATTCTTTTATCTTATCTCTTAATTGTGCTGCTCTTTCAAATTGTAAGTTTTGTGCAGCTTCCATCATTTCTTCTTGAAGAGTTATTATAGACTCTTTTATACTTTCTATATCATTAGTATCTATAGCTCCATAAACAGCTTCCTCATCAGCTACTACTGTTGCCTCAATAGCATCTCTAACACTCTTCTTAATTGTTTGAGGAGTTATTCCATGCTCTTTGTTATACATCATCTGTATTTCTCTTCTTCTACTTGTTTCTTCAATAGCACTATTCATAGACCTAGTTATTTTATCTGCATACATTATTACTTTTCCATTTGCATTTCTAGCAGCTCTACCTATAGTTTGTATAAGTGATGTTTCAGATCTTAAGAAACCTTCTTTATCTGCATCTAAAATAGCTACTAATGATACTTCTGGTATATCTAGTCCTTCTCTAAGTAAGTTTATACCTATAAGTACATCAAACTTACCTAATCGTAAATCTCTTATTATTTCAACCCTTTCTAGAGTATCTATATCTGAATGAAGATATCTTACCTTAATTCCTATTTCTTTTAAGTAGTTTGTTAAATCCTCACTCATTTTCTTTGTAAGTGTAGTTATTAATACTCTCTCACCTTTATCTATAATAGTATTTATTTCACCTACTAAGTCATCTATTTGATTGTTTATAGGTCTGACTTCAACTATAGGGTCTAAAAGTCCTGTAGGTCTTATTATTTGTTCTGCTATAGTTGTTGATTTTTCTATTTCATAAGGACCTGGAGTAGCTGTTACAAATAGTATTTGATTTATATTATCTTCAAATTCATCAAAGTTTAGAGGTCTATTATCATAAGCTGATGGAAGTCTAAATCCATTATCAATTAAAGAACCTTTTCTTGATCTATCTCCTGCATACATACCTCTTATTTGTGGTACAGTTACATGTGATTCATCTATTATAATTAAATAATCATCTGGGAAGAAATCCATTAAAGTATACGGCTTTTCTCCAGCATTTCTGCCAGTTATATGTCTTGAATAGTTTTCTATGCCTTGACAGAATCCTATTTCCTTTAACATTTCTACATCATATCTAGTTCTTTGGTCTATTCTTTGTGCTTCTAATAATTTATCATTTTCTTTAAAATATTCTATTCTATCCTTTAACTCTTCTTCTATATCAATTACAGCTTGGTCTATTCTTTCTTTTGTTGTAACATAGTGGGATGCTGGGAAAATAACAACATGATTTCTAAGACCAACAATTTTACCTGTTAGATAATCTATTTCTGTTATTCTATCTATTTCATCTCCGAAGAATTCTATTCTAATAGCTCTCTCATCTGTATTGGCTGGGAATATTTCTAAAATATCTCCTCTAACTCTGAATGTACCACGAGTAAAGTTAATATCATTTCTTTCATACTGTATTTCTATTAGCTTTTTTATAATATCATCTCTATCTCTTTCCATTCCTGGTCTTAAAGAAACCATAAGTTCTTTATAATCTTCTGGGTCCCCTAAACCATATATACATGAAACTGAAGATATTATTACACAGTCTTTTCTTTCTAATACAGCTGCTGTAGCTGAGTGACGTAATTTATCTATTTCATCATTTATACTTGCATCTTTTTCAATATAAGTATCACTATGTGCTACATATGCTTCTGGTTGATAGTAATCATAATAACTAACAAAATACTCTACTGCATTTTCTGGAAAAAACTCCTTAAACTCACTATATAACTGGGCAGCTAAAGTTTTGTTATGTGCGATAATTAAAGTTGGCTTTTGCACATTTTTTATGATATTAGCCATTGTAAAAGTCTTTCCAGAACCTGTAACACCTAATAATGTTGAAAATTTTTCATCATTATTTATAGCTTTAACTATTTTATCTATAGCCTGTGGTTGATCTCCTGTTGGGCTATACTCTGAATGTATTTTAAAATCCATAATACCCTCTCCTAATCAAACATTTGTTCATATAATAATGCCATAATTATATCATAGTTTTGTAAAATTTATCTATTTATATCCTATATTTAATATACTCATTTTTTATAAGTTTTAAATATTTTTTGTATAACAAAAAGACCTCTATGGGGGATAGAGGTCTAAAATGGGGGAGATTGAGTATTTATTTTATTTGTATTTACATTATTATAA
>JAFOOW010000052.1 GCA_017425305.1 Peptostreptococcaceae bacterium
GCAATAAAAAAGACCATCTTAATCAAGTAATAAGAGTAAATTTACTCTTATTTACTTGGTATAAGATAGCCTTCTATATTATTAGTCTTCTTTTTTTATATCAACTTTTATACTTAACTCTTCTAATTGAGCTGCTTCTGCTACTGCAGGTGCATTTGTCATAGGACAAACAGCACTTTGATTTTTAGGGAATGCTATAACATCCTTTATGTTAGTAGTTCCAGCAAGTATCATAACAAGTCTATCAAGACCGAATGCTATACCTGCATGAGGAGGAGTTCCATATTTGAAAGCATCTAATAAGAATCCAAACTTTTCATTAGCTTCTTCTTCAGAGAATCCTAATGCTTTAAACATTTTTTGTTGAACTTCTGAATTGAATATTCTAACACTTCCTCCACCTACTTCATATCCATTTATAACTATGTCGTAAGCTTTAGCTCTTAATGATGCTTTATCATCACCTTCAAGCTTTTCTATATCTTCATCTAATGGAGATGTGAATGGATGATGTTTAGCTACCATTCTTCCTGTTTCTTCATCTTCTTCAAATACAGGGAACTCAGTTACCCATAACATGTTATATACATTGTTATCTAATAAGTCAAGTCTTCTTGCAACTTCAAGTCTAACTTGTCCTAATGCATCAAATACAACAGCATTCTTATCAGCAACAAATAATAATAAGTCTCCTGGTTCTGCATTCATTCTATCTAATATAGCAGTCATTTCTTCTTCTGAGAAGAATTTAGCTATTGGAGAAGTAACTTCTCTATTTTCACCTATTCTCATCCAAGCAAGACCTTTTGCTTTGTATGTCTTAGCATGATCTTCTATCTTAGCTAATTGCTTTTTGCTTATTTCTTCTGATTTACCTTTTACATTTATCCCTCTAACACTCATTCCATCTTTAGTAGCATTAGCAAATACTCCAAACCCACAGTTAGCTACTATATCAGATATATTAGTTAATTCATAACCAAATCTAGTATCTGGCTTATCTGAACCGTATCTTTCCATAGCTTCTGCATAAGTCATTACAGGAAGAGGTAATTGTACGTCTACACCTATAGTTTCTTTAAATACTGTTTGAACCATTTTTTCCATTATAGCCATAACATCTTCTTGCTCTACAAATGACATTTCACAGTCTATTTGAGTGAATTCTGGTTGTCTATCAGCTCTTAAGTCCTCATCTCTAAAACACTTAACTATTTGGAAGTATCTATCCATACCACTTACCATCAATAATTGCTTAAATAATTGTGGAGATTGTGGTAATGCATAGAATTTACCTTCATTAACTCTACTTGGAACTAAGTAGTCTCTAGCTCCTTCTGGAGTTGGTTTTATTAAGAAAGGTGTTTCTATTTCAAAGAAATTATTTTGAGATAAGTAGTTTCTAACTATGTTAGCTACTTTACTTCTTAACATTAAAGTCTTTTGCATAGATGGCTTTCTTAAATCTAGGTATCTATATTTTAATCTTAACTCTTCAGATACATTATCATCATCTTTTATATATATTGGTGGTGTTTCTGATTTATTTAATACTTTTAATTCAGTAGCAAATACTTCTATATCCCCTGTTGGCATGTTAGGATTTTTAGATGATCTTTCTGCAACTTTACCTTTAACAGCCACAACATATTCAGATCCTAATTTTTCAGCTTTAGCAAAAGCTTCCGCATTTATATCTGTATCAAATATTATTTGACATAATCCGCTTCTATCTCTTAAGTCAACAAATACTAATCCACCTAAGTTTCTTTTCTTTTGTACCCATCCCATAAGTACAACTTCTTCGTCTATGTTAGCTTCTCTTAAGTCCCCACAGTAGTGAGTTCTCTTTAATCCATTTAGAGTTTCCATTACTCATCCTCCGCATACTTATTTTGTTTTATTATAATCTAGTTTTTAACTCTTTAACTATTTCACTTAACTTTATAGTAGTTTGTTCTGATTTAGACATATCCTTTAAAGTTACAGTATCATTTGCTAATTCATCATCACCTATAACTATTGTGTACTTAGCATTTATCTTATCAGAATATTTAAATTGAGCCTTCATACTTCTATCTAAGTGGTCTCCATCTGCACTTATGTGATTTTCTCTAAGGTCTTTTAATATTTTAAAGCTCTTTGTCTTAGCATTTTCTCCTATAGTTGCTATGAATATATCTGTAGACTTAGTATTAGGTATTTCTATATTATTGCTTTCTAAAGTTAATAATAATCTTTCAACTCCAAGTGCAAAACCTATACCACTAACACCTTTAGGTCCACCTAATTGCTCTACTAATCCATCATATCTTCCCCCACCACAAACTGTACTTTGAGCACCTATATCATTTGATATTATTTCAAATGCAGTTTTCTTGTAGTAGTCTAATCCTCTAACTATTGTTTTGTCAACTTTATAGTTTATATCCATTTCATCTAAGTATACTTTAACTTTTTCAAAGTGATCTTTACAGTCATCACATAGATGATCTATCATGTAAGGGATATCTGATAAGTTTTCCTTACAAACAGGATTCTTACAGTCAATAACTCTCATAGGATTTTTTTCTTTTCTTTCATTACATGTTTCACATAATACATCACTTTTAGCATCTAAATATTCTTTTAGCTTTTTGTTGTATTCTGCTCTACAAGTAGGACATCCTACTGAGTTTATACAAGTTTCTAAGTTCTTTAATCCTAATTCATTGAAGAATTGTACTGCTAAAGCTATAACTTCTGCATCTATAGATGGTTTGTCACTACCTAATGTTTCTATACCAAATTGATGGAATTGTCTTTGTCTACCTGCTTGTGGTCTTTCATATCTAAAGCATGGCGTTTGATAGTATAACTTTGTTGGTTGTGTATCAGCATACATTTTATTTTCTATAAATGCTCTAACAACACCAGCAGTTCCTTCTGGCTTTAAAGTCATACTTCTATTACCTTTATCTTCAAAAGTATACATTTCCTTTTGAACAACATCTGTTGTCTCTCCGACACCTCTTTGGAATAACTCTGTATGTTCAAATATAGGAGTTCTTATTTCTTCATATCCAAATAAGCTACATACTTCTTTAAATTTATTTTCTACATAATTCCATTTGTATGAATCCTTTGGAGTTATGTCTTTTGTTCCTCTAGGAGCTTTAGTTAACATCTTTATATACCTCCTTTACCTTCCTTTGTATCATTTCATCAACTCTATCGATGTATTGTTCTACATTTTTTACGTTGTCAGTTCTTTCGATTCTATCTTCATCTACATAAACATATTTAGTAATAGCACCCGCACCTACTGCGAAGTTACTTTGCTTTTCTTCCATTATTTGAATATTATATATACATTCATAGCCTTCTTTTGCATATCCAATATTCTCTAAGTTTCCAAGCATATGTTTTTGTCTATACATATAGTATGGATTTAGTCCCATATCTTTAGCATATTCCATAGATAAATCTATCATCTTTATCATTTCTTCATATCTTGTAAGTTCGTATTTATCTAGATTTTCTTTTAAAGTAGATGCTCTTTTTATTGCTAAGGTATGAACTGTTAAACTCTCTGGGTCTAGTTCTTTTATTTTTTCTAATGTATTTCTAACCATGTCTAAGTCTTCATCTACTAAACCTAAAATTATATCCATATTTATATTATCAAATCCTAATTCTCTAGCCATATGGAAAGTGTCTATAATATCATTTACATTATGATCCCTTCCTATCTTTACTAGAGTTTCATCATTCATAGTTTGTGGATTTATACTTATTCTAGATACATTATGTTTTTTCATAACCTCTAGTTTTTCTCTAGTTATACTGTCCGGTCTTCCAGCTTCTACAGTGAACTCTTTTATTTTGCTTAAATCTAATTCTTTAAATAATGCTTTTATTAAAGTATCTAATTCCTTAGGTTCTAATGTAGTAGGAGTTCCTCCACCTATATATAGTGTTTCTATTTCTTTATTTGTATCTTTTAGAAGTTTAGAAAGTCCTTGTATTTCTTTTATAAGAGCTTGTACGTATTCTTCTCTTAGGTGCCCAAATTGTTTCATAGGGTTAGCTGGGAATGAACAATAAACACATCTTGTAGGACAAAATGGTATACTTACATATAAAGATATTTTATTTTTGTCTATAGGGTATATAAATACTCTTTCTCTTTTTGCTATATCTAATGCTAAATCTATTTTTTCATCTTTTATTAAATAAGTAGTTTTTAAGTTTTGTCTAATTTCATCTTCACTTAAACCTTTATCTAATAAGTTATGGATTATCTTAACAGGTCTAATACCTGTTAAGATACCCCATGGTACATAAGACTTAAATAATTCATCTAGCACATTAAATATACTTCTTTTTATTACTATCTTACTATTTTTCTTTATATCTTCATCAGTTAATCCTGATATATTTAAAACTTCTTCTTTAGTTATTTTTAATTCATTATTTTCATAGTACTTAGTTGTACTCTTTATTACGTCATTATCTATATTAGTCTCATTTACTATTGTTTTTTCAAACTCTTCATTATCTTTTATAAATCTAAATTGAGTAGTAAATAATTTAAATAACTCTGCAACCTCGTATTTGTAGTCATGTCCTTCTAACTTTATACCTAACATTTTAACTACTCCTTTTTCATTAGTGTAGCAAAGGACCTCTTATCTTGGCATATATGGATTAGTTGCTTTTTCTATACCCATAGTGCTATTTGGTCCATGCCCTGGATATATAATTATATTATCTTCTTGATTAGATAATCTTTTTAATGTTTTTTCCATTTGTTTATTATCTCCACTATAAAGGTCTGTTCTTCCCATGCTTCCTGCAAATAAAGTATCTCCAGTAAACATATGATTTAAAACCTTTATACACATACATCCTTTTGTATGACCTGGAGTATGAAGGAATGTTAATTTTAAGTCTCCAATTTTAACACTCTCTTTTTCTTCTACATATCTATCTGCTTCAAATTCAGTAGCTCCGCAACGCATACTATAGCTTAAGTTCTTTTTCTTATCTAATAATATTTCTTGTTCATCTTTATGAGCTATTATCTGAGCATTTGTAGCTTCTTTTAATTCTGGTACACAACCTATATGGTCTCCATGTCCATGAGTTAATAATATATATTTAACTTCTATAGAGTTATCTTCTATATATCTCATTAAATCCTTTATATCTCCACCTGGATCTATCACTGCACCTTCTCTTGTACTTTTATCTGCTACTAAATATGTATTTTCTCCAAAGTAAGTATCTGTAAACTTTTCTATTATCATTTTATTATCCCCCTTAAAAAGTTCTTTCTGAATCTATTAATATAGTAACTGGTCCTTCATTTGTTAACTCTACCATCATATTAGCTCCAAACTTACCAGTTCCCACCTTTATATTTTGCTTAGATGCTTTTTCTATAAATTCTTCGTATAGTTCATTAGCTAAATCTGGTTTGGCTGCATTAGTAAAGTTAGGTCTTCTTCCTTTTCTGCAGTCACCATATAAAGTAAATTGAGATACCACTAAAAGTTCTCCATTTATATCTTTTAATGATAAATTCATTTTTTCATTTTCATCTTCAAATATTCTTAGGTTTACTATTTTTTCTAGTAAGTAATCTACATCTGCACTACTATCTTCATGTGTTACACCTAGTAAAACTAGTAATCCTCTCTCTATTTCTCCAGTAATATTTTCATCTACACTTACTCTAGATGATGCAACTCTTTGAACTACTGCTCTCATTTGCTCCTCCTTAGTTTATTACTCTATATATATCTTCAACCCCTGGTACTGACTTTATTTTTTTCATTAATAAGTTTAATTGTTCTATACTGTTAAC
>JAFOOW010000053.1 GCA_017425305.1 Peptostreptococcaceae bacterium
GATGAAAGAAAGCATATAGTTAGTTATAGTGATTTAAAAATAGATTCACCATATAATTCATATTTAAATAAAGGATTACCACCTACACCAATAGCTAACCCTGGTATAAAATCAATTGAAGCAGCTTTAGAGCCTGAAGATAATGATTACTTATACTTTGTAGCTACAGTAGATGGTGGAAATAATTATAGTAAAACATATGATGAACATTTAAAATATGTAAAAGAGTATAAAGAAAATAGAGACAAGCTAAAACAAGAGAAGTCTGAGAAATAAAAAGATATTTGTCAAAAAAGGCAAGGGATAATCGCAAAATAGTTTTAAAATATTAAGCGAGACTTTTGCCTTTTTTTAGAAATAGTTAGGAGTGATTATATGAGCAACATAGTTGATAACTTAGTAGAAGACTATATAAGAACAACTTTACAAGATAAAGAAGGATTACTTAGAGAGTTAGAAATATATGCACAAGAGAATAATGTACCAATAGTACACAAAGAAGTATCTGAACTTCTTAAAGTTTTATTAAAAGTTCAAAAGCCAAAAAGAATACTAGAGGTAGGATGTGCAATTGGATATTCTTCTATATTATTTGCAACAGTATTAGATAAGGATGTAGAAATAATAACTGTTGAGAGAAATGAAAAAATGATAGAAAAAGCTAAAGAAAATATAAAAAGAGCTGGAATGGAAAATAATATAACTATATTAGAAGGTGATGCAGAAGAATTACTTCCAAATGTAGAAGGTCCATTTGATATGATTTTCTTAGATGCAGCTAAAGGTCAATATAAACTATTTTATGATATGATAATAGATAAACTAAAGGTAGATGGGTTACTTATATCAGATAATATACTATACAAAGGTATGGTTGCTCATGATGATTATGTTATAAGAAGAAAGAAAACAATAGTAAAAAGAATGAGAAATTATTTAGATTATATATCTCATTGTGATTACTTAGATACATCATTAATACCTATAGGAGATGGAGTAGCATTAAGTTATAAAAATAAATAAGAGGTGATATAAATGCATAATGTAGAACTTTTAGTTTCAGCTAGAAACTTAGAGAACTTAAAAATGGCTATATCAGCTGGAGCTGATGCAATATATATTGGAGGAGAATCTTTCGGTGTTAATAACATGAAAGATCACTTTACTAAAGAAGAATTAGTAGAGGGAGTAGAATATGCTCACGATAATAATAAGAAAGTTTTTATATCTATAAGCATAATGCCTCATAGTGAAGACTTAAATAGCCTAAGAGAATATTTATTAACTATAAATGATATTAAAGTTGATGGAATAATAGTAGCTGATCCAGGAGCTATGAAAGTAGTTAAAGAGGTAATGCCGAATGTAGCTATACACATGGGACCTCAAGCAAATGTTATGAACTATCATAGTGCAAAATTCTGGTACAATCAAGGTGTAAAGAGAATAATGGCTACTAGTGAGTTATCTATAGATGAAATAGGTAAAATAAGAGCAAAAACTCCTTTAGACTTAGAAATAGAAACTTTTGTACATGGACCAATATGTATATCTCACTCAGGAAGACGATTATTAAGTAGTTACTTAGATGATAAAGATAATATAGATTATGATAAAATAAGTGATAAAAAGTTTAATCTTTTAGAAGAAAAAAGACAAGATGAATATTACCCTGTATATGAAGACGATAGAGGAACATTCTTCTTCAACTCAAGAGATTTATGTATGTTAAAACATATACCAGAGTTTATAAAAGCAGGTGTAACAAGTTTAAAAATAGATGGAAGATTACAAAGTGATGAATGCTTAGAAACTGTTATAAAGGTATATAGAAATGCTATAGATGAATTCTATAAAAATCCAAATGAATGGACTTTTAAACAAGAATGGCTAGATGAAATAAGAAAATATAGCAATAGACCATTAACTAATGCATTCTACACTGGAAACACAAATCCAGATGATTATGAAGAGTAGTAAAAACTACTTATAATATATATTTAAAACATGTTAAGGAGATAAGTATACTATGAAAGAGAAAAAGACACTTATAATAGGAATAACTGGTGGGACAGGATCAGGTAAAAGTACAGTATGCAAAGCTATAAAGGATAGCATACCTGCTGAAAATATAGCTATATTAGAGCAAGATGCATACTACAAAGATCAAACACATTTATCATTTGAAGATAGATTAAAAACTAACTATGACCATCCATTAGCTTTTGACAATAAGTTACTTATAAATCATATAGATATGTTATGTGAAGGAAAGTCTATAGAAAAACCAATATATGACTATGAACTTCACACAAGAAAGCAAGATGAAACTGTAACTGTAGAGCCTAAAGACATAATAATAGTTGAAGGTATAATGATACTTGAAGATGAAGAATTAAGAAATAAATTAGATATAAAAATATATGTAGATACAGAAGATGACTTAAGAATACTTAGAAGAATACAAAGAGATATAAAAGAAAGAGGAAGAACAGTTGATTCAGTAATAGAGCAATACTTACAAACTGTTAAGCCTGCACATGACCAATTTATAGAGCCATACAAGAAGTACTCAGATATAATAATACCAGAAGGTGGACAAAATGAAGTTGCTATAGATATAGTTATAGCAAGAATTAAAACACAACTACATTAATTTTAGTATTAACCCCTTAGAAATTGTCAAGAATTACAATTACTAAGGGGTGATTTTATGTCTAGAAGAAAAAGCAATTTTGAATATATAAGTAGCGTTAGATTATATATAGTATTTATACTTACACTTATAATTTATTGTTTTTTAACATATAGGTTAGTGGATATACAAATTGTTAAATCTGATAAATATAAAGAAAAAGCTAATCAACAGAGCAATATTAAATTAGATTTAGGGTCTGGAAGAGGAACTATATATGATAGAAATAATAAGAAATTAACAGATGATAAAGTTAAAGAAATTATTATAGTACAAAAAAAACAAGTAGAGATTAATAATGAATACATGAAACTAATAAGTGAAGTAACAGGATTAAAATCACAAGAAATATATAATAAATTACAAGAAGATGAAACTTCGCATATAGTAGAATTTGAAGTATCGAATATGAATAGTTATCTTAAAAGAAAATTAGAAGAAGAAAAAATTATAATAGAGAAAAAAACATATAGATACTCTGAAAACAGTTTATTATCGCATACTATTGGATATATAAATAATCTTGATAAAGACGGTAAAACGGGAATTGAAAAAAGTAAAGATTATTTATTAAAAGATAAAAATTTAGATTATGTAGAAGTATTTAAAGCAGGCTCATCAGGAGGAAATAGAAACAATACAAAGTTAAGTGTTTTAAATGGAAGTATAAGCTCAAATAAGAATAGTGAAGAAGATAGACATTTAAGACTAACGGTAGATTATGATATACAAAGTAAATTAGAAAAAATTATTGATAAGGAAGATAACCCAACTGCAGTAGTTATATCAAATACAAATACAGGTGAAATACTAGCTATTACATCTAGACCTAATTTTGATAGAAATAATATAGCTAACTATATTGGAGAAAATGCGACAGGAAAAGGAGAACTTACAAATAGAGCAATACAATCAGAATATGCACCAGGATCTATATTTAAGTTAGTGGTATTATTTGCAGCATTAGATAATAGAGTAATAGATGAGAATTATACATATACTTGTACTGGATCTGATGAAGTTAGTGGAAGAATTCTTAACTGTAACAAGCTAGATGGGCATGGAACGGTAAATTTAGAAGAAGCTTTTGCATATTCATGTAATCCTGCATTTGCAAATATTGCAGAAAAAGTAGGAAAAGAAGAAATACTTAAATCAGCTAAAGAACTTCATTTAGATGATAAAGTAGAAATTGATGTATATGGAGAAAAAAGTGGAACAATAAATAAAGATATTGATATAGTCAATCTATCTATAGGTCAAGGCGCTATGCAATTTACTCCATTACAAGTAAATCAAATGACACAAGTAATTGCTAATAATGGAATATTTAAACAATTATATATATACGATAGTATTATTGATAATAAAAGCAATATTGTTAAGAACTTTATGGTATCAAAAACAGATGATAATGTTATATCTCCATACACAATAAGTAAAATTAAAAAAATGATGAAATCAGTATCCACATTAGGAACAGCAAAAGACTTAGTAGAATTAAATGGAGGTAGTGGAGTTAAGACAGGAACAGCTCAAGCGTATATATCAAAAACAAATGATGATGGAACAAAAGGAAAAGAAAAAATACTTCATAGTTGGATAACAGGATTTTACCCAGCAGAAAATCCTAAATATACAATAACTGTATTTTTAGAAGGTATACCAGGAACTAATAAGTCAGCTATACCGATATTTAAGGAAATATGTGAAGAAATATTAAAATAAAAATCAAATAATACAAGCAATTTTATCAGGCCACCCTCATATAATTTACAATGTAGTGTAAGGAAGAAAAGGGGTGGCCTGATTGACTATATTAAAATCTTTTGAAAAACCCTTAACTCCTGAAGAAGAATATGATTATCTAACAAAATTCAAATTAGAAAAAGATGAATCAGCCAAGATTATTTTAATTGAAAGAAACATGAGATTAGTCGCGCATATAGCTAAGAAGTATAATAACTCTGCAGAAGATCAGGATGACCTTATATCTATAGGAACTATAGGACTTATAAAAGCTATAGAAACATATAATGTAGATAAAGGGACAAGATTAGCTACGTATGCATCTAAATGTATAGAGAATGAAATATTAATGAACATAAGAACTAATAAAAAGAATAAGGTTCAAGTATCATTACATGACCCAATTGGAACAGATAAAGAAGGAAATGAGATTAGCTTAATTGATGTATTAAATAATGATGATGATGTTTTAGATGAAGTTGAATTCAATATTCAAAAAAGTAAGTTATATGAACAATTAGAAACAATACTAACACCTAGAGAAAGAGAAATAGTTCAATTAAGATATGGTTTAACACCTTATGGATATAAAACACAAAGAGAGATAGCACAAAAACTAGATATATCAAGATCTTATGTGTCGAGAATTGAAAAAAGAGCTCTAAAAAAATTAAGAAAAGAGCTAAAGCCTGAAAAAAGCCTAAGTTAAGGCTTTTTTCTTTTTTCGACTTTAAGAAATGACAAAAAATTTAAATATATTGTGCTAACCTTATTTATATAAGGGAAATATGAAGAGATAGAATTTAATAAGGGGGAAAAGGATGTTTGATTATAGAGATATATTAAATATGATGATAGATACTAACTTAATTATAGTTATATCTATATATTTAATAAGTTTATGTTTATATTTGACCAATAAAAATAATAGAATTAAATTTATAAGTTATTTATATCTTTCAGACATTATTATATTTACATTACTAATTATAAATACACATTTGCACACCAAAGTAAATTTTAGTATATATGTAATTCCTATA
>JAFOOW010000004.1 GCA_017425305.1 Peptostreptococcaceae bacterium
TATTCTTCATCTAGTTTATCAACTAACTCTGCAAATATTTTTAATGCATCTTCTACAGCTTCTTTCTTTTCCATATCAACTCCAGCAGCTCTTAGTTGCTCTAGTGGATATTCAGAACCTCCACTCTTTAAGAAGTTAATATATTTATCAACTGCACTTTTACCATCTTCTAATATACCTTGACTTAATGCACTAGCTGCACAGAATCCTGTTGAGTATTTATATACATAGAAATTAGAGTAGAAATGAGGTATTCTAGCCCATTCTAATTCTATTTGCTTATCTACTATACATGACTTACCATAGTATTTTTTATTTAAGTCATAATAAATTTTATTAAATTCATCAGCTGTTAGTGGTTCCCCACTTTCAACTGTTTCATGAGTTATTTTTTCAAACTCAGCAAACATAGTTTGTCTATATACTGTAGTTCTAAATTGTTCTAAGTAATAATTTAATAGGTAAATTCTTTCTTCTTTTGAATTAGAATTTTCTAATAAATAATTAACTAGTAATAATTCATTTAATGTAGATGCAACTTCTGCAACAAATATTTTATATGAAGAATATAAATATTCTTGATTATTTCTTGAGTAATAACTATGCATAGAATGACCTAATTCATGTATTAATGTAAATAAAGAATTTAAATCATCTTTGTAGCTCATTAATATATATGGAGCTGAGTCATAACTTCCCCATGAGTAAGCTCCACCTTGTTTACCTTCATTTTCATAAACATCTATCCATCTCTCATCAAATGCTTTCTGAACTATAGATAAATATTCTTCTCCTAATGGTTTTAATGCTTTTAATATTATTTCTTTAGCTTCTTCATAAGTAATTTTCATATCAAAATTAGATGTTATAGGAACATATAAATCATACATATGCATTTCATCTATATTTAAATATTTTTTTCTTATGTCTACATACTTATTTAGTGTATCTAGATTTTCATCTACAGCTGCTATAAGATTATTATAAACATCAACACTTATATCATCTTGGAATAATGAACCTTCAAGTGCTGATTTATAATTTCTCATTTTAGCATAGAATATCTCACTTTTTATTCCACCATATAAAGTTGATGCAAAAGTATTCTTATATTCTTCATATGTAGAATATAATGCTTCAAAAGCATCTTTTCTTACTCTCTCATTTTTACTCTTTAGTAAAGTTGAATAATTTCCATGAGTTATTCGTATAAGTTCTCCATCTTCACCTTTTATTTCTGGGAATTTTAAATCTGCAAATGAGAATATTTCATATACATTTTCAGGTACTCCACTTAATTCAGAAGCAGCTGCTAATATTTCTTCTTCTTTTTCACTTAAAGTATGTGGTTTCACTCTTAAAATATCATCTATGTGCTTTTTATAGAATTTTAAGTTTTCATCTTTTAAAAACTCTTGTAATTTATTATCATCCATAGCTATTATTTCTGGAACCATGTATGATGTAGCCATTGATAAATCAGTTGCTAACATATCTATCTTAGTAGCTTTCCCTTGATTTTCATTTATTCTAGTATCTTCATGTTTTTTCATATTAGTATATACATATAAGTTTTGAAGTTTTCTAGATGCTTCTTCTGATTTTTTAAGAACATTATATAAACTTTCTTTACTTTCACCTAATTTACCTTTATATGATTTCAGTTCTTCTATCAGATTTTTTACACTTTTTATATCTGCTTCCATATCTTGAGATGATTGATACATTTCATCTATATTCCACTTATACTTTTCTTCAATAGATTTTCTATCTATTCCCATAATTTCACTCCTTAATAAAAAGTTATACTATAAAGTAGCTATTAATATAGCTCCTTCTGATGTATAAGTTCCCATAACAGGTCCTATACTAGATATTATTACCTTTTTAAATGAATAATTTTCTTCTATATTTTTAGCTATTTTCATAGCTTTATCTTCACAATTAGAATGTCCTATAACTATTATTTTATTTTCTACATCACTTATATTTTCTTTAAAACGTTCAAATAACTTTTTCATGCTATTACTTTCACCTCTAGCCTTATCTATAGGCTTAACTATACCTTCTGAGATTTCTATAATAACTTTAAAATTAAGTGCATTGATTAATTTTCCTGCTATAGGATTTACTCTTCCACCTTTTATTGCATTTTCTAATGTATCTAAAGTTCCATAGAACACTATATCTTTTTTAATGCTTTCTATATATTCTACAACTTCATCTAATTTCTTACCTTGTTGTGCTAGCTCATATGCCTTATGTACCATTAACCCAACACCTATAGAACCACTTAATGAGTCTATTACTTCTATTTTTTTATTAGATTCAGGATTATTTTCTAAGTATATACTCTTAGCTAATACTGCACTACTATAAGTGCTTGATAGTTTAGATGTTAATGTCACTATAAGTATTTCTTCTTCTTTACAATCAAATAGTTCTATAAATCTATCAGGAGATGGACTAGATGTTTTAGGTAGATTCTTTTCTTCCTTCATCCTTTTATAAAATGCTTTTTCATCTATATCAACCCCACCGATATAGCTTTCTTCTCCAAATGCCACATTAATTCCTACAACTTTTATTCCCATTTCTTCTAATAAATCTTTTGGGAAGTCTGTAGATCCTTCTATTATTATCCTTATGTCTGTCTTCACTTTGTACACCTCAACTTTTTTATAGCTATATCTTATTTTATATATTTTAGTGTAAATAATCTATACTTATTATATTTTTTAATTCATTTAATTCTAAGATTACCTTTTCTAACATAATTCTTCTGTCATAAACTATAAAAAAGTTAATTGTATATTCCTCACTAATATCATTTACTACATCTATATTCTTAATTTTAATTTGTGATTTTTCTAGCTTATTATATAGTTTAGATATACTATTTATATCATCTACTTTAATAGTAATTATATTTTGTTTTTTCCTAAATAAGAAAATATCTATATACCTCAATATATATAAAGTTGTCATTACAAGTAGCCATGCAAATATACCTAAAACATATTGACCGTATCCTATTGTAATTCCTATACATGCAGTAGCCCATATCCCTGCTGCTGTAGTTAACCCAGTTATACCACTAGATGTTTTTAATATTGCTCCTGCACCTAAAAAACCTATACCTGATAGTACCTGAGCTGATAGTCTTGCTGGGTCTAAGTTAGATTGGCCACTATATTCTAAAAATAACATTAGCGATGTTATAGAAGTTATACATGATCCTACTGAAACTAATATGTGTGTTCTAAATCCTGCAAATTGATAAGACCTCTCTCTCTCTAATCCTGTTAATCCACCTATTATAAGTGCTACTAATAATCTTGTTATTATATCCTTTGATGTTATAAATTATCCCTCCTTTTAATTATTTACTTATTTATATGCATAAAAAAAGAGCTATATTTCTATAGCTCACTTATATTATCATTCTCATTATTTTGTATTATATTTATATGTGTTGGGTATGCTATTTTTAATCCTTTATCTCTAAATACAATCAATACTTGTAATTTTGCATATTTTAAAGCTGAAAAGTACTTATGTGCTTGTACTACACCAGTTATAGTATACTTCGCACCTATAGAACTTTCCTCTATATCTGTAACCCCATATACGCTAAAAGAGTTTTTGCCTTTATTATATATAAATTCTTCATATTTCTCATTAATTATATTACAAACTTCTTCTAATGCCTCAATAACTTGCATAGGATTTTCATTATAGGATACTCTAACATGAACAACAACTCTCATTTTATTTCTACTATAGTTTTTTATGCTATTTATATTTCCATTAGGTATGGTTATTCTTCTTAATTCCCAATCTCTTAAACTAGTACTTCTAAGGCCTATCTCTTCTATCGTTCCTCTGAATTCCTCATTTATTATAACAAAGTCTCCAACTTGTATTTGTTTTTCAAATAATATAAAAAATCCATTGAATACATCTTTAATTATACTTTGAGATGCAACACCTGCTATTAAACCAATTATACTAGCTCCTGTTACTAAGGTTCCAAATTTAGTTACGTCTACTATTTTAAGCTCTCTAAGAACTAATATTGTCCCTGTTATAAATATTATGTAATAAGACATAGATGAAAGTACGCTATACAATGTATTTTCATATCTGACATCAAATCCAGTAAATTCAAATAGTTTCTTTAAAAGATATTGAATTAACTTTAATAATATATATGAAAAAACTATAATTATAATTGAGTTTAGTAATTTTATTAAAATCATAAGAACTACCTTCCTAAAATTTACTTTATTAGTTCCTCAATTATTCATTATTAACCTTTTGACGTATACTATACTATAAATTAAAAAAAGCCTTCTTATTCAGAAGACCCCTTAGTTAATGTTATATATTTATTTATTGCTTCATCAATTTTATGACTTGTACTAACTAATTCCTCTTTGAATATATCTGGATATTCTATATATGTATTTATTTCTTCTCTTAATGATTCTATTTCCTTTTTTAATAAATATAGATCGTTATTAGTCATCTCTTATCTCCACAATTACAAATTTCTCTACCTTTAGCTATATTTTAACAATATTTGTAGGTTTGTGTCAATAAACGTTTTTCTTAATATATGGAAACTTTTTCATTTGCTAATTCATATTAAATAATATAATATTAGATATTAGAATTTCTATTATTAATTTAATGTATTTATAAAAAATAATACACTTTTAATGATAATGAAATTCATTAGGAGGTGTTAATAATGACTGTTTATGATTTAGAGGTAGGTCAAAAAGGAATTATCAAAAATATATTTGGAAACGAAAAATTAACTAAGAGATTATTAGCTCTTGGATGTATAGATAATACTGAAATTGAAGTAAGGAAAATAGCTCCATTAGGAGACCCTATAGTAATACGTTTTAGAGGATTTGACCTTGCAATTAGAAAAAAAGATGCTAAAAATATAAAATTAAAATAACTGGAGGTTTTGTTATGATTAATGTTGCATTATTAGGTAACCCTAATGTCGGCAAAACAACAGTTTTCAACTTACTTACTGGTTCAAAACAATATGTAGGTAACTGGCCTGGGGTTACTATAGAAAGAAAAGAAGGCTTTTTAAGTAATGATATAAAAGTTATAGATTTACCTGGTATATATGCTATGGATACTTTCTCAAATGAGGAAAAAGTATCTAAGGATTTCTTAGAAAATGGAAATGTTGATATTATATTAAATGTAGTTGATGCATCTAATTTATCAAGAAATCTTTATTTAACAACTCAATTAATGAAATTTAATAAACCTATAATAATACTTCTTAATATGCTAGATGTAGCTGAATCAAAAGGTATTAATATAGATATTCCTTCTCTTGAAAAGGAATTAGGTATTAGTATAGTTCCTATAGTTGCTAAAAAGAAAGAAGGTCTAGAAAATATATCTAGAGATATAAATCTAGAGTTAAAAAAATCTATTAATTATAAGAAAGATTTTGGGGATGAAACTCAAACTTATCAAGAAATAGAAAAAATACTTAGTAAGTCTATAAATATAGATGTAAAAGCTAAAGAAACATTAAGCGATAAAATTGATAATATAGTCCTTAATCCTATACTAGCTTATCCTATATTTATAGGTGCTTTATTCTTATTATTTAAATTTACATTTGACTGGGTTGGTGGACCTCTTCAAGGTCTTACTGAAACTTTAATAAATAATTATATTGCAACACCTGTAGATGCTTTATTAACTAATTCAAGCCCTTGGTTCCATTCTCTTATAGTAGATGGTATCATAGGTGGTTTAGGTGGAGCATTGCCATTCTTCCCATTAATATGTGTACTATTTTTAGGTATGTCTTTCTTTGAAGATAGTGGTTATATGTCTAGAACAGCATTTTTAATGGACACTATTATGAGAAAAGTTGGTTTATCTGGTAAGGCATTTATACCTATGATAATGGGTCTAGGGTGTTCATCTCCAGCTATAATGGCTACTAGAACTTTAGAAAGTGAAAAAGATAGAAAAATAACTGCATTAATTGCACCTCTTATGACTTGTGGTGCTAAGTTACCTATATATGCATTATTTGTTTCTATATTTTTCCCAAATAATGCAGCTATAGTAACAGTATCTTTATACTTATTAGGTATTGTAGTTGCAATAATAATTGCTTTAGTTCTAAATAAAACTGCTTATAAGTCTGATGTAGAACCTTTTGTATTAGAGTTACCTGAATATAAAATGCCTACACTAAGTGCATTATTAAAAAATACTTGGAATAAATCTAAAGGTTTCTTAGTAAGAGTATGTACTTTAATGTTTGCTATGTCAGTAGTTATATGGTTATTATCATCATTTAACTTTTCAGGATTCACTACTAATATAGATAATAGTTTCTTAGCATACTTAGGGAGAATAATATCACCTATATTTGCACCACTAGGATTTGGAGATTGGAGAGCTGGAGTTTCTATATTAACTGGTATAAGTGCTAAAGAAGTTGTTATAAGTACTATGCAAGTAGTTTATGGAAATTTAAACACAGTACTTCCTACAGTATTTACTGCTGTAACAGCTTATGGATTTTTAGTATTTTCTGCTTTATATACACCTTGTATAGCAGCTCTTTCTACTATGAGAAAAGAGTACGGAAATAAAATGATGATTATATCTGCTAGCTATCAATTTGCTGTAGCTTGGATTGCTGCATTTATCGTTAAAACTATAGGTTCTATAATATTTAATGGAACATCTGGTTCATCAATATTAGAATTATTAGTTGGTGGTGTTATAATATTAGTGTCAATTTTTATAGTTTATAAAAACATAAAATCTAAACAATCAGGATGTTCTTCTTGTTCTGGATGCTCTGGTTGTTCACAAACAATTAATTGTTGTGATATAAAAAAAGAATTATCTAAATAAAAAAAGAGTTACTTGAGTAACTCTTTTTTTATTTAAACTTTAGAATTTAACATCCATAGTAATATTTTTTCCACCTCTATTAATTTCTATTTTAGAAGTATCTCCTACAGAATATTTATATAATGCTTTATTTAAGTCTGACATAGATGTTATTTCTATATCTCCTACTTTAGTTATAACATCTCCACCTTGTATACCTGCTCTTTGAGCTGGTGTATTAGATATTACTTCTGCTACATACACTCCATTTTCAGCTTCTAAGTTAGTTCCAGTTGCTGTTTCAAATGTCTTAACATCTATACCCTTTATACCTAATGTAACTTTTTCAAAGTTACCACTCTTTATAATTTGTTCTATTATTGGCTTAGCTGTATTTATAGGTATGGCAAATCCTAACCCTTCAGCTTGTGAAGCTTTTGCTGTATTTATACCAATAATTTGACCTTTATCATTTAATAATGGCCCTCCACTATTACCTGGATTTATACTAGCATCTGTTTGTATAAGTCCTGTCATATTAGATTTTTCAGTTTCTATACTTCTATCTAATCCACTTATTATCCCTTGAGTAACACTTTTTTGGAATTCTAATCCTAATGGGTTTCCTATAGCTATTGCTATATCTCCTATTCGAACTTTATCACTATCTCCTAAGTCAGCTTCTACTAAGCCTGTTTTTTCAACTTTTACTACAGCTAAATCTAAAGATGCATCATTCCATAATACCTTACCTTTCATATTAGTTCCATCATTAAATAATACATTTACATCAGCTGCTTGACCATCTGATACAACATGTGAGTTTGTTAATATATATCCATTTGACTTTACAATAAATCCTGTCCCCACACCTTGAGATTCTTGTGGTATTGCAAAGTAATTATTTCTATTTATTGTAGTTGTTGTTATACCTACTACAGATGGCATTGCTTTTTCTGTTACTGCATGATATACATTTTGACTTTTACCTTCTTCATTAACAATTATATTTTGTTTTGCTGTACTATTTTCAACTCTATTCCCTAATACAAAGGCTGTCATAAAACTTCCCACCATAGCACTTATTAAACTTATTATTATAATAAATACAATACTGGTTTTTCTTCCTTGACCATCCATATCTTTTTCCTCCAATTCATTTATATTACTTAGTATTTCCATACCTATATGTACAATATTCTAAAATTAAAAACACTATACAGGCAATATATTCCTATATAGTGTTTATTATAATTTAGAAACCTTAATTAAACCTTAATTAATTATTTAATCTTTTTTCTAATTCCTCTTTTTCTTTTTCAAATCCTGGCTTTCCTAAAAGAGCAAACATATTCTTTTTATATGCTTCAACACCAGGTTGATTAAATGGATTAACACCTAATATATATCCACTTAATGCACATGCTTTTTCAAAGAAGTACACCATATATCCAAAGTTATATTCATCTATTTTAGGTAAATTTATTAATAAGTTTGGAACTGAACCATCTGTATGAGCTAATAAAGTTCCTTGGAAAGCTTTTTTATTTACAAAGTCTACAGTTTTACCAGCTAAATAATTTAACCCATCTAAATCTACTTTTTCTTCATTTATTATTATTTCTCTCTTAGCATTTTCTACATTTATAACTGTTTCAAATAATATTCTCTTACCTTCTTGTATATATTGTCCCATAGAATGTAGGTCTGTTGAGAAATCTACTGAAGCTGGATATATTCCTTTATTATCTTTTCCTTCACTTTCTCCATATAATTGTTTCCACCATTCTGATACATAATGTAAGCTTGGCTCATAATTAACCATTAATTCTATATCTTTACCTTTTCTATGTAATACATTTCTAACTACTGCATATTGGTAGCTGTAGTTTTCTGATAATATAGGATTAGAGAAATCTTCCATAGCTTCTTTTGCACCTGTCATTATTTCATCTATATCTATTCCACAAGCAGCTATAGGAAGTAATCCTACTGGTGTTAATACAGAGAAACGTCCTCCAACATCATCTGGTATTATAAATGTTTCATATCCTTCTTCATCTGCTAATTGCTTTAATGCACCTCTTTTAGCATCTGTAGTAGCATATATTCTCTTGCTAGCTTCTTCTTTTCCATATTTCTTTTCTAAGAAATCTTTAAATACTCTAAATGCTATTGCAGGTTCTGTTGTAGTACCTGATTTAGATATAACGTTTATAGATACATCTTTATCCTTTATTATATCTAATAAATCTAACATATAAGTTGAACTTATATTTTGACCTACAAAGTATACTTCTGGATATTCTCTATCTTCTTTCTTTAGATTGTTTCTAAAAGAGTGTCCTAACATTTCTATTGCAGCTCTAGCTCCTAAGTAAGACCCTCCTATACCTATAACTAATAATACATCTGAATCATTTTTTATTTTATTTGCTGCTATCTTAATTCTATCAAATTCTTCTTTATCATAATTTTTAGGAAGTTCTACCCATCCTAAAAAATCATTTCCTTCTCCTGTTTTATTGTGTATCATATCATGAGCTACTTTTACAAAAGGCTCCATACACTCAATCTCATTTTGTAATAAAAATCCCTTAGCTTTACTATAATCAAAAGTTAATTTATTCATTATATCCCCTTCCTTATTGCTAAAATTTACTATAATTAAAATTATATCAGACTCTAATTCTTTTTCCAATTAATTATAATTAAATTTATAATTAAACTATATAATTTTTAATATAAAAAGAGCTACCTCATAAATTTGAGGTAGCTTTTTATTAACTATGACTTACTTGTCTAGATATAACTTGTTGAGCTATATTTACTGCATGGTCTGAAACTCTTTCTAAGTTAGATATTAAATCTAAGTAGATTACTCCAGTGTCTATGCTACATAAATTATTATTTAATCTATGCATATGATTTGCTCTGCAAGATTTTTCCATTATATCAACTTGTTCTTCCATTTTTAATACTTTACAAGCTAATTCTATATCATTTGTTTTCATAGCTTCTAAAGCACATTCATATGTAGATAATACTTTGTTGTATAATTCTTTCATTTCTAATATCCCTTGTTCTGATAGGTTTAAATCTGCATCAACTATATCTTTTCCTAACTCAGCTATGTTTTCAGCATGATCACCTATTCTTTCAATATCATTAACTGTATTGAATAATCCATCTACTACATCTCTAGATTCTTCATCTAAAGGAGCTTTTGAAAGCTTTAGTAAGTAGTTTAATATATGTTTTTGTAAATCATTTACTAATTTTTCTACTTTAAATGATTTATCTATATTCTCTTGAGATTTTCCTAAAAATCCTTCCATAGCATAGTTTAAACTAGATTTTGCTTTTTCACCCATTCTTAGAGTTTCTTTTATAACACTAGCAACTGCTATTGATGGTGTTTCTACCATTCTATCATCTAAGTATTTTATAGCTTTGCTTTCTTCA
>JAFOOW010000054.1 GCA_017425305.1 Peptostreptococcaceae bacterium
ATTGTTGATCCTAGCTTAAAGCTTATGCAACTTACACCCCTACACCCTATAAATACTAATGCATATAGATGTTTTACATCTAGTATTATATTCTCACATGATGCTATAGTTAGTATATTACCAGAATATAGATTTGAAAATTCACTATTAGTTGTTGTTGATGGTGTTGAATATAGACTTGAGGAAATAGAAGATATAAATATAACTACTTCAGATGTAGATATAAAACTCCTTAGACTTACTAACTATGAGTTTTGGAGTAGAGTTTCTGAAAAGTTTTTATAAAAATAAATTTGGAGGTATTTAATTATGAAAATAGGTGTACTTAGTGATACTCATGGTAGCTTATTTTATTTTGAAAAAGCATTAGAGTGTTTATCTGACTGCGATGTTTTACTTCATGCTGGAGATGTATTATATCATGGACCTAGAAATGATTTACCAAAAGATTATAATCCTAAAGGTTTAATAGCTAAATTAAATGAATTAGATAACATACTTATCGCTAGAGGTAACTGTGATGCTGATGTTGATCAAATGGTTATAAATCATCCAATACAAGGTCCATATGTTTTAAGTCAATTTGGAGAGGTTCGTATATTAGTTAATCATGGATATGTAAATTCTAAAGAAGAAACTATTAAAAATGCAAAATCTATGGGTGCTACTATATTAGTGCTTGGTCATACTCATGTTAAAGAACTATTTGTAGATGAAGATTTAATAGTTTTAAATCCAGGAAGTACAGCTATCCCTAAAGATGGTTCTCACTCAGTTGCAACTATAGAAATTATAGAAATAGATGAGCATGAGTTTGATTTAGATATAAATTTAATAGATATAGAAACTAATCAAATTATAGAAATATAGTTATATTGATAAATCATTACATATTATAAAAGTGCCTCGTTAGATATCTATTTTGAGGCACTTTTTATTTATTATTTTATATTAGTATACTTTTCAACTATCTTAACTATTAAATTAGCTCCCTTTTCCATTGAGCTTACTGGTATACATTCGTTTTTACTATGGAAGTTTAGTCCTCCAGTAAATATATTAGGACATGGTAATCCCATAAATGATAATCTAGAACCATCAGTACCTCCTCTTATAGGTATTATCTTAGGTTCTATTTCTAATTCTTTCATAGCCTCTTCAACTATATCAACTATAAACTTAACTGGCTCTACTTTTTCTTTCATATTGTAGTATTGGTCATTTAAATCTATAGTTATTCTATCTGCATACTTTTCATTCATCTTAGCTATTTGCTCTACCATAAATGCTTTTCTTTCTTCAAACTTAGCTTTATCATGATCTCTTATTATATAAACCATAGTAGCTTTTTCTACATTACCATTTATATCATTTAAATGATAGAATCCTTCATATTCTTCTGTAGTTTCAGGTCTTTCACTTGCTGGGAATAAAGTTGATATTTCAGCTGCTATATGTAAAGCATTTACTAATTTATTTTTAGCACTTCCTGGGTGTACATTTCTTCCTTGTATTGTTAATGTCACACCAGCTGCATTAAAGTTCTCATATTGAAGCTCTCCAAGTAGTCCTCCATCTATAGTATAAGCATAGTTAGCTCCAAATTTTTCAACATCAAATAAGTTTGCCCCCCTACCTACTTCTTCATCTGGTGTAAACCCTACTTTAATATCTCCATGTTTTATTTCTGGATGATTTGATAAGTATTCCATAGCAGTTACTATTTGAGCTATACCTGCTTTATCATCTGCCCCTAGTAAAGTTGTACCATCTGTAACTATTATGTCTTCTCCCTTTAATAACTCCATTTCAGGATAATCTGATACTTTAGTAATTATATTTAATTCTTTATTTAGAACTATATCCTTACCATCATAGTTTTCTACTATTCTAGGTTTAACATCTTTTCCAGTTACATCTGGAGCTGTATCTAAATGAGATATAAATCCTATGGTAGGAACTCCATCTACATTTCCTTTTAAAG
>JAFOOW010000055.1 GCA_017425305.1 Peptostreptococcaceae bacterium
AGAAAATAAACATAACTTAAATAAAGAGAATATAGACAATTTAAATAATAAGCTAAAGGAAAGCAATGACTCATATGAGACTGATAAGGTTAAATTTGATAATCTTAACTTGGAATATGTTAAAGAAAAACAAATATATGAAGGTCTTACAAAAGATATAGAAAGAATAGCTAAAGATATACAAAATCAAAAAAATAGAGTTGTTACAATAGAAAATGAACTTAACAATAATAAATTAGATAAAGTTAAGTTAGAAGACCAAATAAAAATAGATTTATCAGAAAAAGAAAACTTAGAAAATCAACTTATGGATGAAAATAAGAAGTTAGCTAATGAAAGACAACAAAAAGACTCTATGAAAACTAGATATGAAGAATTATCTAATGAGCTAAAAAATATAAATAGACAATATATGCAAGTTAAAGAAAGTTTATTTAAGGTTGAAAATAAGCTTGAGAGATTAGAAAATAGTCAAGATACATACATAAACAAATTAGTGGAAGAGTATGAACTTACTTTAGCTGAAGCCATGAATCTTAAAGATGAAACTATAGATATAGATAAAAAGGTTTTAGATTCATTAAAGAAATCTATAAGAAGCTTAGGAAATGTAAACTTAGATTCTATAGAAGAGTACAAAGAAATCAAAGAAAGATATGATTTCTATAGTGAGCAAAAGAAAGACTTAGAAGAATCTATAGAAATTATAGAAAAGTTAATAGAAGACCTACAAGATAACATGAATAAGGAATTTAAAACAAACTTTGAAATAATAAATACAAACTTTAAGTCTGTTTATAAAAGACTATTTGGTGGAGGAAATGGTGAATTAATAATAGTAGATAAGAAGAATATACTAGAAAGTGATATTGAGATAGTAGCACAACCACCAGGAAAGAAAATGAAAAACTTAAATCTTTTATCTGGAGGAGAAAAAGCTCTTACGGCTATAAGTATATTATTTGCAATATTATTAGCAAAACCTACACCATTCTGTATACTAGATGAGATAGAAGCTCCTTTAGATGATGCTAATATATTTAGATTTGGAGAGTTTTTAAAAGAATTAGCTAAAGATACTCAGTTTATATCTATAACTCATAGAAGAGGAACTATGGAAGCTGCAGATTATATATATGGAGTAACTATGCAAGAAAAAGCAATATCTAAAGTTATAAGCTTAAAATTACAAGAAGCTAAAGAATTAACAAAAGATATTATTTAAGGAGGGGAAACATGTTTAAGAAATTATTTAACTTTGGAAAGAAAAAAGAAGAAAATCAAGTAGAAGAAGTTGCACAATCAGTTGAAGAAGTAGAAAACATAGAAACTGAAGAAAAAGTAGTAGAAGCTGTAGATTTTAAATTATCTTCAATGGAAGAATTAGATACACAAGAAGAAGCAAAATCTGAAGAAAATGAAAATGTTACTGAAACTGATGTTGAAGAAACTATAGATGAAATAGTAGAAGAAAATAATGAAGAAATTGAAGAGTTAGTTGAAGAAATGATTGAAACAACAGAAGAAGCTTCAGATACAGTAGAAGAGATAGCAACTATAGAAGAAGATACTACCGAAAAAGAAGAAGTAATAGAGTCTAACTTAGATACTACAGAAGAAGTTGTTGAAGAAAAAGTAAGTTTATTTAATAGACTAAAATCAGGGCTTACAAAAGCTAAACAAGGTATAACTGATAAAATAGATGCTGTATTAAACTCTTATACTACAATAGATGAAGATTTACTAGAAGAATTAGAAGAAATACTAATTACAGCAGATGTTGGTGTAAATACAACTATGGAAATGATAGATAATCTTAGAGATGCTATAAAATCTAAAGGATTAACTAATCCACTAGAAGTTAGAGATGAATTAAAGACTTTAATAGAAAATATGCTAGGAGAAGAAGATTCTAAGTTAAATATAGAACCAGGTCCAAGTATAATACTTATGGTAGGTGTAAATGGGGTAGGAAAAACAACTACTATAGGTAAATTAGCTAATAGATATACTAAAGAAGGTAAGAAAGTGCTTTTAGCTGCAGGTGATACATTTAGAGCAGCCGCAATAGAACAGTTAGAAGTATGGGCTAATAGAAGTAATGTTGATATAATAAAACATCAAGAAGGAGCAGACCCAGGAGCTGTAATATTTGATGCAGTTAAAGCTGCTAAAGCTAGAAGAGTTGATATTTTAATATGTGATACAGCTGGTAGACTTCATAATAAAACTAATCTAATGAATGAGCTAGGAAAAGTATTTAAAATAGTAGATAGAGAATATCCAGAAGCTAAAAAAGAAGTATTATTAGTTGTGGATGCT
>JAFOOW010000056.1 GCA_017425305.1 Peptostreptococcaceae bacterium
ATTACGTATTTTTAGAAAAATTTAAAATTTTGTAAGGGGGGTATACGTTAAAACAATTTTTAGATATCATTGATACCCTAAAAAGTAAAGAATCGATGTATTATTACGTATTTTTAGAAAAATTTAAAATTTTGTAAGGGGGGTATACGTTAAAACAATTTTTAGATATCATTGATACCCTAAAAAGTAAAGAATCGATGTATTATTACGTATTTTTAGAAAAATTTAGAGATTTATTATAAAAAAAAGAAAAAAATGGAATAAGGTGAGAAAATAGCTGGCTACTAAATAAATACCTTCAGCAGGCATAGCCCCTAGATATGACAAGAACATAAAATTAATACAAAAGAATCAGTAAACTAAGTAACGAAAGTTACTAAATTTAGAAGAAAATTTATAAGAAAACAAAGGAAGGATAAACAATAAAAGTAAAGAACATAAAAGAGCTAAAATTCCTACCAATTTCCTAGGAAAGGAACGAAGGATAGCATAGTAGAAAAGAAAATATCATTCAGGTTGAATATGAAGAGGAGTTGATAAAGGATCAGCAGGAACAAAATTTACAGGATCCCCAAATAGATATGGTTCAAATAAGACAATAGAAATAAAAATAATAAATATAAGTATTCAGCTCAGAAAATCTTTTAAAGAAAAAAAAGGATGAAAAATCAACTTATCAATATTTCTATTTAATCCTAAATTTGAACTAGATCCTTCTATGTGAAGATAAAACAAATGTACTAAGACTAAGAATAGTAAAAGAAATGGTAAGAGAAAATGAAGAGAGTAAAAACGAACTAAGGTTGGAGAGCTTACTGAGAAACCACCTCAAATTCAGTAAACTAAATCTTCGCCAATTAAGGGGAAAATTGAAAATAAGTTGGTAATGACAGCAACTGCTCAGTAAGATATTTGCCCTCAAGGAAGAACATATCCCAAAAATGAAACGGCCATTAAAAGAACTAGAATAAAGGAGCCTCTAATTCAGACTTTTTTATGAGTAAATCTAGAGAAAAACAAGCTACGTGATATATGCAAGTAAACGAAGACAAAGAAGAAAGAGGCTCCATTCATGTGAATGAATCGAAGTACTCAGCCTTCAACTACATCTCGATTCATATGAATTACTCTAGAAAAACTAAAATCGGAAAGAGAAATATAATGTATAGACAATAATAAGCCTGAAATAATCTGAGATAAAAGTGTTAAACCTAGTAATGAGCCGAAATTTCAGAAGTATGATATGGAAGAAGGAGAAGGTAAATCCCAAACGGATGATGAAACTAAATTGTTGATTTTTGAGTTTTTTCGAAGAAATATATAATTCAAATTCCTAAATTCTTCAAATTACAAAATTGATATTTTTATAAACTAAAAGGAAAAAAAAAGAATGAACGCATTCTCAAACCTTTAAAGGAGCATAAATGCAAGAAAAAAGAAAGAGTTATTGAAATTAAAAAAATAAAGAAAAAATAAATATTATCGTGAACAAGAGAAAGTCTAAAACCATCTAAACGGACTGAGAAAAAATTGAAGGA
>JAFOOW010000057.1 GCA_017425305.1 Peptostreptococcaceae bacterium
TCAATAAAGGTATTCATTCTATGTGTATCACTTACTACCCCTATTTTCATTTATTTCACTATCCTCTTATTAAATTCTTCTTTCATAAGTTTTAAAGAGTTAGCTCTATGACTTATTGTATTTTTTATTGTACTTGGTAGCTCTCCAAATGTTTTATTATAGTTATCTACTATGAATAATGGGTCATATCCAAATCCATTTTTACCTTTTTCCTCAAATCCTATCATACCTTCACAAGTACCTCTTACTACAAATTCTTTTCCACTAGGGAAAACAACTGCTATAGCAGATACAAATCTACCTGTTCTTTGACTCATAGGAACATTTTTCATAGCTTTTATTAATTTTTCTCTATTTTGTTCATCAGTTGCATTTTCTCCTGCATATCTTGCTGAATGTACTCCAGGCTTTTTACCTAATGCATCTACTTCAAGACCTGAATCATCTGCTATTGCTACCATATTTGTAGCTTTAGCTATAGTTCTAGCTTTTATTAAAGCATTATGTTCAAAAGTATGACCATCTTCAACTATCTCAATTCCAGCTAAATCAACATCTTTTAATGAATATATACTACAATCAAAATCTTCTAATATAGCAGATATTTCCTCTAACTTATGAGCATTATTTGTAGCTATAACTATTTCATCAGGAACTTCTTCTCCAAGAACTTCTACAGCAATTTTTTCTAAAGCTTTTCTTTGAGCTTTTATTAAATCTTTATTTCCTTTTTCACCTAATTCTAATAATGTATTTAAATCTTTTCTACTAAATGGTGCTTCTTCTCCAGTTCCTTGAACTTCAACGAATTCTCCTTTGTCAGTCATTATTATATTCATATCAACATGTGCATTTGAATCTTCTTCATAGCATAAATCTAGTAAATATTCTCCATCTACTATACCAACACTTATAGCTGATACAAAGCTTTTTATTGGTAATGTTTTTATTTGTTTATTTTCATATAAAGAATATATAGCATCTGCAACAGCTACAAAAGCACCTGTTATTGAAGCTGTTCTAGTTCCACCATCCGCTTGTATGACGTCACAGTCTACCCATATAGTTCTTTCTCCTATTTTAGATAAATCAATAACCGATCTTATAGCTCTACCTATTAATCTTTGTATCTCTTGAGTTCTTCCATCTATCTTTCCTCTTGAAGATTCTCTTATCTTTCTTTGATGAGTAGATCTTGGAAGCATAGAATACTCAGCATTTATCCATCCTGTACCTGTATTTCTTAAAAATTGAGGTACTTTATCTTCTATAGATGCAGTACATATTACTTTAGTTTCTCCCATTTCTATCAATACAGAACCTTCTGCATACTTTGTAAAGTTTCTAGTTATTTTTATATCTCTTATTTGGTCATTTTTTCTATTATCTATTCTTGCCATATATTTTACCTCTCCTAGTTTTATATTTAACTTATCCGAACTGTTTAAACTATTTTATTTCACTATAATATAGTAGCATCATTTATATTTAATTAGTAGTTATTTGTTAATATAATTTTCGTATTTATATTACTTAATATCTGCTTCAACTTCTTCTTTAGACTTTAATTTTATAAGTTCTAAAAACTTCTCTTCATCAATAACCTTTATACCTAATTCATTAGCTTTAGTAAGCTTAGAACCAGCTTCTTCTCCAGCTAAAACAAATGTTGTAGATTTACTTACACTAGATGTAGCTTTTCCACCTCTAGATTCAATCATCTCTTTAGCATCATTCCTTTTTAAAGTTGGTAATGTTCCTGTTAAAACAATTTTCATACCTTCAAATATTTTTTCTATACTATCATCTTCATCAGTAATATTTTCAGTATTTACACCTGCTTGCTTTAATTTTTCTATTACATTTAAGTTTCTTTCTTCTCTGAAGAATTGAACAACGCTATTAGCCATTATTTCTCCAAACTCTTCTAAGTTAATTAATCGATTTATATCTGCATTTATTATTTCATCTATATTATTAAAACTTTTTGCTAAAACCTTAGCACCCTTAACTCCTATGTACTTTATTCCTAATCCATTTATAAGTCTATATAATTCATTTGACTTTGACTTTTCAATAGAATTTATAAGGTTAGTAGCAGATTTTTCTCCCATTCTCTCTAACCCTACCACATCTTCTTTCTTTATGTAATATAAATCCGCCACATCTTTTATTAACTCTTTTTCTAATAATAAAGTTATTATAGATTCTCCTAATCCATCTATATTCATTGCATCTCTTGATACAAAGTGAATTATTCCTCTTCTTATTTGAGCCGGGCAACTTATATTTATACATTTTACAGCTGCTTCACCTTCTAATCTAACCGTTGGTTCTGAACACACAGGACACTTATCTGGTAACTTAAACTCAATTTCATCTCCTGTACGTTCTTCTTTTATAACCTCTACAACCTGAGGAATTATATCTCCAGCCTTCTGAACTAAAACAGTATCTCCAATTCTTATATCTTTTTCAGTTATATAATCTTCATTATGTAAAGTTGCACGAGAAACAGTAGTACCAGCTAGTCTAACTGGTTCTAATATAGCTGTTGGAGTAATTGTACCA
>JAFOOW010000058.1 GCA_017425305.1 Peptostreptococcaceae bacterium
AATGGAGCACCAGCTCTTCTACCACATGGAGTATTACCAGTCTTCTTACCGTAAACAACGTTTGAAGTTATTGTTAAAACTGATTGAGTATGAACTGAATTTCTATAAGTTTTATTCTTTCTTATTTTGTTCATCATAGACTCAACTAAGTATATAGCTATATCATCAACTCTATCATCGTTGTTTCCGTATTTTGGATAGTCTCCTTCGATTTCAAAGTCAACAGCTACACCAGCTTCGTTTCTTATAGTTTTAACTTTAGCATATTTTATAGCAGATAATGAGTCAGCAGCAACTGATAAACCAGCTATACCACAAGCCATAGTTCTGAATACATCTCTATCATGTAAAGCCATTTCTAATGCTTCATAAGAATACTTATCATGCATGTAGTGGATTACGTTTAATGTATTTACATATAAGTTAGCTAACCAATCAGTGAATGGTTCGAATCTTTCCATTACTTTATCGTAATCTAAGTATTCATCCATTATTGGTTCGAATCTTGGCCCTACTTGAGCACCAGACTTTTCGTCAACCCCACCGTTTATAGCGTATAATAATGTCTTAGCTAAGTTAACTCTTGCTCCGAAGAATTGCATTTGCTTACCTATTCTCATAGCAGATACACAACAAGCTATACCGTAGTCATCTCCCCAGTAAGGTCTCATTAAGTCGTCGTTTTCATATTGAACTGAACTTGTATCTATAGATACTTTAGAACAGAAATCTTTGAATCCTTGTGGGAAATCTTTAGACCATAATACTGTTAAGTTTGGTTCTGGAGATGGTCCTATATTGTAAAGAGTATTTAAAACTCTGAATGAGTTCTTAGTTACTAATGTTCTACCATCTATACCTTGACCACCTATAGATTCTGTTACCCAAGTTGGGTCTCCAGAGAATAATTCATTGTAATCAGGAGTTCTTAAGAACTTAACCATTCTTAATTTCATTACGAAGTGGTCCATTAATTCTTGAACTTCTTCTTCAGTTATAGTTCCAGCAGCTAAATCTCTTTCGAAGTATATATCTAAGAAAGTAGAAGTTCTACCTATTGACATTGCAGCTCCGTTTTGATCTTTTATAGCAGCTAAGTAAGCGAAGTATAACCATTGTACAGCTTCTCTTGAGTTAGTAGCTGGTCCAGATATATCAAATCCGTAAGTTTGAGCCATTCTCTTTAATGCTTCTAAAGCTTTTATTTGATCAGATATTTCTTCTCTTAATCTTATTGTATCTTCATCCATACAAGAAACTTCTAAAGAAAGTTTTTGTTCTTGTTTATCTTGTATTAATCTATCAACACCGTATAAAGCAACTCTTCTGTAGTCACCTATTATTCTTCCTCTTCCGTAAGCATCTGGTAAACCAGTTATTATACCAGATTTTCTTGCAGCTCTCATTTCAGTAGTATAAGCATCGAATACCCCTTGGTTGTGAGTTTTTCTGTACTTAGTGAATATTTCACTAACTTGTGGATCACACTTGAATCCGTAAGCTTCACAAGAAGTTTCAACCATTCTTATACCACCTTCAGGCATTATAGCTCTCTTTAAAGGTGCGTCAGTTTGGAAACCAACAACTGTTTCTAATTCTTTATCTAAGTATCCTGCAGCATATGCATCTATAGCAGATACAGTTTTAGTATCTACATCTAATGTTCCCCCATTGTCTCTTTCCTTTTTGAAAAGATCCATAGCCTTATCCCATAATTTTTTAGTATTTTCTGTAGCTCCAGCTAAGAAAGAGTCATCTCCTTCATATGGAGTGTAGTTTGCTTGGATGAACCCTCTAACGTCTATTTCCTTAGTCCATCTACCAGTTTTGAAACCTTGCCATGCATTTTTCATAATGATAGCCTCCTTAAGTTTTACATTATAAAATATTTTGAAATTAAATCTAGCTAGATGTTTTTTTAACAAATTCATAATATCATAAAGTTAGTATTTTGTATACAGAATTTTGAGTTTATGATTAAAATTTAATATCTATTGTATATCTATGTAAATACCCCATAAATTGGAATTAAAACGTTTTTTATGGAAAAATATTACATTTTTTATATACATATAAAAAATTCAATATGAATATCTATTTAATAAGGGGTGAGGAGAGTATGGTAGCAGTAGCAATTCTGTTTTTATTAGGTTTTATAATGATAACAAAAGGAGCAGACATATTCATTGACTCAATAATATCGGTGGCTAAAAAGACTAACATACCAGAGATGGTCTTAGGAGCTACAATAGTAGCTTAGCAACGACTTTTCCAGAACTAACTGTATCACTATGTGCATCTATTCAAGGTCATACAACAATGAGTTTAGGAAATGCTATTGGATCAATAATATGCAATACAGGATTAGCACTTGGATTAGTTGCATTAATAAAGCCTTTTAAAATTACAAAAGATGTATTTAACTCTAAAGCTATATTATTAATGATAGCAACTATAACTTTAATAGTTTTATGCTTTGATGGAAAAATAAATAAGTTTGATTCTATTATATTGTTAGTAGTGCTATGTATATACATGTATAGTAATTATAGAAGTGTACCAAAGACTAAGATGAGAACAGAGGTAGTAAGTAATAAATTTAACTCTAAACTAGAACCTTTAAAGTTAGCAATGTTATTTTTAATAGGTATAACTATGATGATAGTAGGTTCTAAGTTATTAGTTAATAATGGAGTTATAATAGCTGGTGCAATAGGAATTCCACAAGCAGTAATCAGCTTAACTGTAATTGCATTAGGAACATCACTACCAGAACTAGTATCATGTTTAACTGCAATAAAGAAAAATCATAATGCAATATCAGTAGGAAATATATTAGGTGCAAACATATTAAATATAGTTTCTGTTTTAGCTTTTTCAGCAATATTTAATGATATTCCAATATTATCTCAAACCTCTAGGGTAGACTTTCCATTTATGATAGTATTATTGGTTATATTAATAGTACCTACATTTATGAAACAAAAGCTATATAGAACTCAGGGCCTACTTATGTTATTAAGTTATATTACATATTTAGTTACATTATATTTTATGTACATAGTATAAAAGTAAGGTATGCGATGCATGCCTTACTTTTGTTTTAAAAGAATATATTCATATGTATTGGGATAAAATATTAATTGCATATTACTGAAAATAAATATATAATTGATAAGGTTAATATAAATCGATAACGGAAAGGAAGCAACACATGAATATAGTTAAATTCGAAGATTTACAAATAAATGACAACATAAAAAGAGCTGTATTAGAAATGGGATTCGAAGAGCCATCTCCAATACAAGCACAAGCAATACCAAGAATACTAACTGGTATAGATGTTATAGGACAAGCTCAGACAGGTACGGGAAAAACTGCAGCTTTCAGTATACCTATACTAGAAATGGTAGATCCAGAAGATAAGAGTTTACAAGCAGTAGTTCTATGTCCGACAAGAGAACTTGCTATACAGGTATCTACTGAAATAAGAAAAATAGGTAAGTACATGCACGGAATAAAAACATTACCAGTATACGGTGGACAACCTATAGATAGACAAATAAAATCTTTAAAAAGTGGAGTACAAGTAGTTATAGGAACTCCAGGTCGTGTTATAGATCATATAAATCGTAAAACTTTAAAAATGGATAAAGTTAAAATGGTTATATTAGATGAAGCGGATGAAATGTTAGATATGGGGTTCAGAGAAGATATCGAAATGATATTAGATAAAACTCCAGAAGAAAGACAAACTACTTTCTTCTCAGCAACTATGCCAAAAGGTATATTAGATCTTACAAAGAAGTTCCAAAAAGATCCAGAGCATATAAAGGTTGTTAGAAAAGAACTTACAGTTCCAAATATAAAACAATATTATATAGAAACAAAGTCAGCTAACAAGTTAGAAGTATTATGCCGTTTAGTAGACGTATACGACCCTAAGTTATCAGTTGTATTCTGTAATACAAAAAGAGGTGCTGATGAACTAGTTAGTGATTTACAAGCTAGAGGATACTTTGCAGATGCATTACACGGAGATTTAAAGCAAACTCAAAGAGATATAGTAATGGACAAGTTTAGAAACGGGACTATAGATATATTAGTTGCAACAGATGTAGCTGCTAGAGGAATAGACGTAGATGATGTTGAAGCTGTATTTAACTACGACCTACCACAAGATGAAGAATACTATGTACACAGAATAGGAAGAACAGGTAGAGCAGGAAGAACTGGTATATCATTCACTTTCGTATTCGGTAAAGAAATGAGAAAGATGAAAGATATAGAAAGATATACTAAGTCTAAGTTAGAAAAGCATGCTATACCATCAATAGCTGATGTAGAAGAAAAGAAAGTGAGTTCATTCTTCCAAGAAGTTAAATCAACTATAGAAGAAGGTCACTTAACTAAGCAAATACAATGGTTAGAAAACTTCTGTAAAGAAGAAGATTATGATACACTAGATATAGCAGCAGCTTTAGTTAAATTAGCTTTAGGTGAAGAAAATAAAGAAGAAATAATCGAAGAACCATCATACACTGGAGCAGAAGCAGGTATGGTAAGATTATTCATAAATATAGGAAGAAAGCAAAAAGTTCAAGCTAGGGATATAGTTGGAGCTATAGCAGGAGAAGTTGGAATACCAGGTAAATTAGTAGGAACAATAGATATATATGATAAATACACTTTCGTAGAAGTTCCTAAAAATACTGCTAAGAAGGTTCTTGATAAAATGAAGAACATAAAAATAAAAGGTAACAAGATAAACATAGAAAGAGCTAATACTAAGAAAAGATCTAAGTAATTAGGTACAAATTCACCTCCTTTTGAATATACTGAAATAGGTATTCAAAAGGAGGTGTTTTTATATGCCTGAAAGTGTAATGCAACTGTTAATATATATAATAGCTCTTATTATAAGTATTGGCGGAGGATATATCGTAAAATACCTTAGAGGTAAAATAGGAAATGATAAGTTAAATTATTACTATACTATAATAAAAACAATAGTAATGAGTATAGAACAAACTCAAGGAAGCTTGTCTGGTATAGAAAAGAAACAGATAGCGATAGAACAAATTAAGAAGTTACTCGGAGATAAGGTTACAGAAGAAGAAATTGATAGATTAATAGAAGCTGCTGTTTATGAGATAAAAAAATTAATACAAAGCAAATAAGACTTAAGTGAGTGTCTATATGAATAATAATCATTATAGACACTTTTGTATATATGTAAAAAGAGCTAGTCTTAAATAGACATAGCTCATAAAACTTAGAATAATAGGTTTAATGATAAAAGTCGTTTCTTTAATTCTTTCATAATGATAATTTCATCTTCTAAACTATTAGCATCATATGTTACAGAAAATCTTAAGAAATTTCCACAATCATCCCATGGTACTGTAGAAATTAATGCCTTAGATAATATATATAAACTAGCTTCTTCAGCACTATTAAATTTAACTCCATCTCTAACTCCTATAGGTGCTGGAACATAAACATAAAAGCTTCCTTTAGGCTTAGAACATTTAAAACCAACATCTGTAAGAATATTAACTAAAAGATTAAATCTTCTAGAATATCTATCTATATTACTATTAATTAAATTACAGTTATCAAGAGCATAGGCACCTGCTTTTTGTATAGCTCTAAATTGACCAGAATCAGTATGTCCTTTAACTGTACTATATAACTGTATTGCTTTTTTAGAACCTACAACGAAAGCTAGTCTCCAACCAGTCATATTAAAGGCTTTAGATAGAGAGTGAATTTCTATACAAACATCTATTGCACCATCTATATTTAATATACTTAAAGGTTTATATCCATCATAAACTAAAGGTCCATAAGCTAAATCTGAAATTATGACAATATCATTTTTACGAGCAAAATCTACTGCTTTTTTATAAAATTCTTTTGTTGCAACTTGACCAGTAGGATTATTTGGATAGTTTAAATATAATAGTTTAGCTCGTTTTAATATAGTATCTGGTATAGTATCAAAATCTGGATAAAAATTATTTTCATAACATAATGGAAGATTGTATACTTCTCCTCCTAAAAACTTTGAATATGTTCCTAAAACTTGATATGCAGGAGAGGTCATTAAACATATATCACCAGGATTTATAAAGCACATAGGTAACATTGCTAATACAGGCTTTGAACCTATACCATGAACTATATTTTCTGGAAGTATATTATCTAAATTATAAATATTTTTTAGATATCTACAAGCAGCTTCTTGAAATTCAAGTATACCATTGTCTGCATAAAATCTATTTTCAGACTTACCTGCTTCAATTGATAAAATATTTACTAAAGACATATCAGCCATTTTATCAGGTTCTCCTACACCCATGTCAATAAGCTTAATATCTGGATTTTTTAACTGAGTTTCTTTAGTAACCTTCTTTATTTTTTCAAACTTATATAATTCAGCTCCGTTGTTAAAAAAAACTTTACCACCCAATCTATCAGCAACTTTATTGTCTATAAAATCCACTATTATTCCTCCTAATTTAATATTTCTATAATATATAATATTTAGGGAGATAGTTTTTTGATACAATATTATCAAATAATGATGAAAATTATAAAAAAATAAATTATATTAATATATTAAAATATAAAAACCTTAAAAATAAGGTATTACTATTATTTAGCAGACATAATAAAACAAAACTAATTAAATTTCATTGAAGGATAATTAGTATAATATATAGAATTGGTTAGAAGTTATTATAAAACTTGATAGGAGGGGGAACTAATGATAAATTTTTCGTTAGACAATAAAAACTTAATGGTAGAGCTTTTAGCTACAGAATTAGATCACCATATAGCAAATGAAGTAAGAGAAGAGATAGATTATGTATTAAAGGAAAAACAAGTTAAAAATGTAGTATTTAACTTTAAAAATATTAGATTTATGGACTCTTCAGGAATAGGAGTTGTAATAGGAAGATATAAGCAAGTTTCAAGTGAAGGTGGAAAAGTTGCTGTAATAAATATAAATGATAGAGTTAAGAAAATCTTTGATTTATCTGGTATGAATAAAATAATAGAAGTACATAGTACTTATGAAGATGCAATAAGCTCGTTTGTAGGGGGAATGAAACATGAATAATATTATGGAAGTTAAGTTTTCAGCAAAATCTGAGAATGAGAGTTTCGCAAGAATAATAGTAGCATCTTTTGCTTCTAAGCTAGATCCTACATTAGATGAACTTGCAGATATAAAAACAGCTGTATCTGAAGCTGTTACAAACTCTATTATACATGGATATGATGAAGATGAAAGTAAATTTGTTCATATAAAATGTGAAATTGAAGATAAAGAAATAACTATAATTGTTGAAGACTTTGGTAATGGAATTGAAGACTTAGAAATGGCTATGCAGCCTCTATATACTTCAAAGCCTGAATTAGAAAGATCAGGTATGGGATTCACTGTAATGGAGAGCTTTATGGATGAAGTAGAAGTTTCTTCTAATAAAAATGAAGGAACAAGAATAGTTATGAAAAAGAAAATAGATTCATCTAATAGAGAATAGAGGTTTTACTATGGGGATAACTGCAAATAGAGAGGAAAAAAAGGGATTGCTTAGTCATGAAGAGACATTGAGATTGATAGAGCTTGTCCAAAATGGAGATAACGAAGCAAAAGAGATTTTAATAGAAAGTAATTTAGGATTAGTTAGAAGTATTGTAACTAAATTTTTAAACATAGGTTATGAAAGAGATGATTTATTCCAATTAGGATCTATTGGATTAATAAAGGCTATTTATAAGTTTGACCCTACATTTAATGTTAAATTTTCAACTTATGCAGTACCTATGATTTTAGGAGAGATAAAAAGATACTTAAGAGATGATGGTATGATAAAAGTATCTAGGTCATTAAAACAAATTGCAATAAAAGCAAAAACTCAAACAGAGGTCTTAACTAAAATGCTAGGAAGAGAACCGACAATAGACGAATTAGCAAAAAGGATAGGGGTAGAAAAAGAAGATTTAGTAATGGCACTAGAGTCAAACTTTTCTGTGGAATATTTACATGGCGTTATACATGAAGAAGAAGGAGCGCCGATATGTTTAATAGATAAAATTAGTTTAAAAGGTGAAAGTGAAGAAGAAAAGGTAATAGATAATCTTTTACTTAAAGAAGTTTTAGGTAAGCTAGATAAGAGAGAAAGACAAATTATAATGTTAAGATACTTTGAGGATAAAACCCAAAGTGAAATAGGAGATATATTAAATATATCTCAGGTACAAGTATCAAGAATAGAAAAGAAAGTTTTATTAAAACTAAAGTCCTATATTAGTTGATAAACCCTTAAATTTAAGGGTTTATTTTTTTTTATTTGTCAAATAATAACATTATATTAAAAAATATTGATATGAGGAGGGATTATATGGATAAAAATTATAAAGATTATGTAGATAAAATAAGTCCAAAACCTAAATACCTAAAGAACTATACATTAGCTTTTATAGTAGGAGGATTAATCTGCATGATAGGTCAGGGGATTAATGATATGTATATGAATTTTATGGGCCTAGAAAAATTACAAGCATCTTGTGCCACATCAATGACATTAATATTTATAGGTGCATTGTTAACAGGACTAGGAGTATATGATTTGATAGGAAAAAGAGCAGGTGCTGGTTCTATTATACCTATAACTGGATTTGCAAATTCAATAGTATCTCCTGCCATGGAGTATAAAAGAGAAGGATATGTTTTAGGTGTAGGGGCTAATTTATTTAAAATAGCTGGGCCAGTACTTGTATATGGTATAGGATCGTCTGTAGCATGTGGATTTATATATTATATTGTTAATTTAGTTAAATAATAAGGAAGTGAATAGGAAATGGCAAATAAAAGAGTAGGAAGTAGAACTGTTAAGCTAAAAAAAGAGCCTATAATAATATCAACCGCTTCTATTGTAGGACCTAAAGAATCAAAAGGACCATTAAATGAATACTTTGATATTAAGTTAGACGATGATTTGTTTGGAGAGAAAAGTTGGGAGTTTGCAGAAAGTAAAATGGTACAAACTGTAATGGAAACTGCTATAAAAAAAGTAAATAAAACTACGGAAGATATAGATTACATGATTGCAGGAGATTTACTTAATCAACTACTATCTAGTTCTTTTGCAGCCAGAGAATTGTCAATTCCATTCTTAGGTGTATATGGAGCATGTTCTACGATGGCTCAATCTCTAGCATTAGGATCAATGTTAGTAGATGGAGATTTTGCAGACTTAATAGTTACAGGTGCATCAAGTCATTATTGTACTGCTGAAAGACAATTTAGATTTCCTTTAGAACTAGGAAATCAAAAACCTATGACAGCTCAATGGACCGTAACAGGAGCTGGATGTACTGTTTTAGCTACTGAAGGTGAAGGACCAAGAGTGACTCATATTACTATAGGTAAGGTTATAGATAAAGGTATAAGCGATGCCAATAATATGGGAGCAGCTATGGCTCCAGCAGCTATAGATACTATATATTCATATTTTGTAGATACAAAAGATGACCCAAATAGTTTTGATATAATAGCTACT
Organism: Peptostreptococcaceae bacterium; assembly: GCA_017425305.1. Taxonomy (GTDB): domain Bacteria; phylum Bacillota; class Clostridia; order Peptostreptococcales; family Peptostreptococcaceae; genus Paraclostridium. Next base: position 9,579 of record JAFOOW010000058.1, read on the forward strand.
GGAGATTTAGGTAAGTTGGGAATGCAAATAACTCTAGATATGTTAAAAGACCAAGGACTAGATATTTCTAAGGTATACACTGATTGTGGTTTAGAAATATTTGATATAGAAGCTCAAGATGTTCATTGTGGGGGTAGTGGTTGTGGATGTTCTGCATCAGTATTTTCAGGATATATATATAAAAAACTAAGAACTAAAGAGTTTAATAAGGTTATGCTAGTATCAACAGGAGCATTATTATCTCCTACTAGTACCTTACAAAAAGAGAGCATACCTAGTGTTGCACATGCTGTTGTTATAGAAAATAAATAGGAGAGGATTAAATGCTTATAGATTATTTAAAAGTTTTTTTAGTAGGCGGATTAATCTGCTTAATAGCACAAGTTATGATTGATTACTTTAAAATTCAAACTCCTTATATTATGGTAACCTATGTAACTACTGGAGTAATATTAAGCTTTTTAGGAATTTATGAAAAGATAGTAGACTTTGGAGGAGCAGGTGCAACTGTTCCGATAATAGGATTTGGATATTCATTATGTAATGGAGTTATGAAAGCAATAGGTGAAGATGGATTTATAGGAATATTTACAGGTGGAGTAACAGCAACAGCAGGTGGGATAACAGCAGCGATATTTTTTGGATATTTAATGGCAGTTATATTTACACCAAAAGCTAAACCTTAATGTTTCAATAATAAAATAAAGGTAGCTCATATGAGCTACCTTTATTTTTTATTATTGATTTGCTGGAGGAGATACAACTGTTGGAGTTTCTGGTGTAACAGGTGTTGTAGTATTACCTCCTACATTATTATTGTTATTATTATTTTCAGTATTATTATCAGTTGTAGTACCTTCGGTATTATTAGCTGGAGGTTGAGTAGGAGTACCTTCTTCCTCAGGAACATTAGTTGTTGGCGGTGGAACTTCTTCTTCAGGTACTTCTTCTTCTACAATAGGTGCTGATGGCTGTGAACTATATTTACTAGGTAAGTGTCCTTTAATGAAAGCAGCTGATGCAGAATTATATGCACCTTTACTAACAATACCACCATCAGTAAGATTTATTTGAACAAATTCTATGCCACTAGGTTTTTTAAAATCTATTTTATTTAAGTTAGTATGAGCTCTTTTCATTACCTTAGACCAAAGCTTAGCAGAAACCTTACTTCCCCCATTAACTCCTCTACGATCTATAGGTTGTTTAGTTTCTGGATCTTTTTGATAATCATCACCTATATATGTTGCTCCTACGTAATAAGGAGTATAACCAACAAACCAAGCATCCTTATTACCATTAGTAGTACCAGTTTTACCAGCTACTGGCATATCACCAAAACTAGCAGCACCACCTGTACCTTGAGTTACAACAGCTTTCATCATATCAGTCATAACATAAGCAACATCTTCACTTACGACTCTATGTTCTTCAGGTGTATTTTGAATTAATATTTGGTCGTCAGAAGTTGTAACAGTTGTAAATGTTATTGGTTCTATATAAACTCCGCCATTAGCTAATGTACCATAAGCAGCTGCCATATCTAAAGGTGAAGCACCAGTTGTCATACCTCCAAGAGTTAGGGCAGGGAAGTTTCTATCAGAACCACCAGGTCCATCTTTTAAATCAGATAATCCAAAGTTCTTTAAGTAGTCAATCATTACATCTATAGCTTCTGATTGAGAATCTCCTAATGTTTCAGCAACTTTTACTGCTATTGTATTAGAAGAATAAGCTAATGCTTTACGCATAGTCATAGATCCTTTACCAGCTGTAGTTGTTTTAGGACTCCAACCATTTTCATATTTAAATTTATATCCATTAGGTGCATCACTAAAAGTATCTGCTTGTGTTTTACCATTATCTATAGCAGGAGTATAAACTGATAATGGTTTTATTGTAGAACCAGGTTGATGTGGTGTTGTAGCACGGTTTGCAACCTTTCTAGCTTTTATATTTCTACCACCCATTAATGCTTTTATTTCACCAGTTCTATAATCTAATATAACCATAGCGGCTTGAGGCTGAAGAACACCATCTACACCAGTTATACTATTAGGGAAATTGCTAACATCATCAAATTCAGTTTCTAATCCTTTTTGAATATTTTTATCTAAAGTAGTTCTTATAGTTAAACCACCATTGAAATATAAGTTATTAGCCTCAGACTCTGTATAACCTTGGTTAGCAAGAGCTGTTATAACCTCTTTTTCTATTAAGTCCTCTACCGTAGTAGCAGGCTTTGAATCATCAGGTTTAGGTAACTTTATATCTATTTTCTCAGCAACAGCTTTATCATGTTCATCTTGTGTTAAATATCCAAGCTCTAACATTTTCATTAAAACTGTTTCTTGTCTTTTTTTAGATTTCTCGTTTAAGACAGCTTTTCTAACAACCATACTTCCATCTTTTAGTTGTTTATAATAATCTTTAGGAATAAGTCCCCAATTATCAAGTTTATCTATCATATTAAGCTCAACTTGTGTTGGGTCATCAAAGTTATCATCTTTTGTATTTACATAAAACTTTAATTTATTTTCAACATCTTCTTTAGTTTCATTTCCAGTAAGTTTAACTAAGTCATAAGCAGCATACTTATTTGGATTTTGAGTTATACCTACTATCATAGCAGATTGAGCAATTGAAAGGTCTTTTGCATGAATTGAGAAATATGCATTTGCAGCAGCCTCAACACCTATTGCTCCTCTACCAAAATAAGCGCTATTTAAGTAAAGCTCTAATATTTGTTGTTTAGTTAATTCTTTATCCATCTCTAAAGCATAATATATATCTTTAATCTTACGTACTATAGACACTTCTTTAGAGGTAATTAAGTTTTTTGAAACCTGCATAGGTATAGTACTTCCTCCTGGAGAAGAAGAAGATAGTATATTTATAACAGCAGCTCTTGCAAGACCTTTAAAATCAACACCATGGTGTTCATAGAATCTTTCATCTTCTATAGCTACTAGTGCATGTTGAAGATGTAAAGGCATATCTGTTATAGGTATAGGTTTCTTTTGGTTTTCACTAGGAGGACTTCCCATATAAGAACCATCGCTATACTCAAGCTTTGTAACTGTATTTATTTTTTTATCTAAAGCAGCTTTAGTTATAGGTTGAACATCCTTTAATGCTACGAACACTAAAGCTGTTCCAGCAGCAACACCTAATACTAAAAGTACTAAAAATAATACACCTATAGCTCTAAGAGTTTTAAAGGTATCTTTTTTCCTAGATTTTTTTCTAGAAGTTCTACTACTAGAACTACGATTAGATGTAGTAGATTTTTTTTGCGTAGTAGAGTTGTTACTAGAGGAACTAACTTTTTTTCTACGAATTTTATTTCTATCGTTATTATTATCATTTCCCATGGAATTTACCTCCTTACTTAAAGCAATATTATACCATAAATATGAATAATTTTGTATTTCATAGATAAAAATGTATATATTTGAAATAATTCCTTAAGTCATGATATATTCTAAAATACAGGTTATATTTATAAATATAATATTAATTATTTTTAACTAACTATAAAAAAAATATGTGTTTTATAGACTTACTATTTTATAAATAAAATCAAAAAGTTAGGAATTAATAATTAATTACAAGCACCTCTTACATAAACTAATAAGGGGGGAATGTGTATGAAAAAAATATTAATTCAACATAAAATAAATAAACTCAAAAAAAGTTTAAGTTCATTTATTTTTATTTTTATAATATCAATACTAATAGGTAGTTTTATATACATAGATAATAAATTAAGACCTACTATAACAGTAATAGCAGAGACTAAAGCAATTGAATTAGCTAATAGGTCGATAAATAAAGCTGTTGCTAATATAGTAGATGAAAATATAGAATACGAAGATTTAATATATGTAAAGACAGGAGATAATGGAAATATAAAGATGATGCAAGCAAATTCTATACTTATGAATGAAATAGCATCTAAAGTTGCATTAGAAATACAATCTGAAATGAAAAAAATAAAAACTACTTCAACATATATACCTATAGGAACAGCATTAGGAAGTCCACTTTTAGCTAAATACGGACCAACAATAAAAGTATCTATAGAGCCTATAGGAACTGTTACAGTAGATTTTGGAACAGACTTTGAATCATCAGGAATTAACCAAACAAGACATAGAATATATTTAAAATCTACAACACAAGTTAAGGTAGTAGTTCCATTAACAACATCAACAAAAGAAATAAAAACACAAATACCTATATGTGAAACGATAATTGTTGGAGATGTTCCACAAAATTATGTAAACATACCAGAAGACGGAGTAATAGATATACTTCCAGAGGTACAATAATTAAAATAAAATAGAGGGAGATTATTCTCCCTCTAACATCCAACCTATATAAACTCCATAACCTAAATTAGGATTATTCTCTATAGCATGAGAAATAGCTCCTATAAATTTACCATTTTGGATAATTGGAGTTCCACTCATACCTTGAACAATACCACCTGTAAGGCTTAATAACTCTTTATCTATAACTTCTATTCTAAAAGTTTTTGACTCAGGTGAATTTTGATTTTTAATATTTAATATATATATATCAAACTCTTTTAAAACACCAGAACCTGTTTCCATTAATAAAGAAGCTTTACCTGTTTTTACTTCACTTAAATTAGCAACTGGGTATACATCTCTATTAGATAAATTTAATTTTCTTACAGTTCCTTTTATACCAAAATTAGTATTACAATCGAACTTACCTAAGGTTAAATTTTTTTCAGCACTTAAATAACCAACTTTTCCTCTATAAGATTTATCTATAGTTAAATTAGAGGTATTGGATATAGTTCCGTTTTTTATAGGTATTTTTCTTGAATTACCTATACTAATAGGATGTGCAACTGCGCCAAATTCATTGGTAGATGGATTTATATATGTTAATGTTGCAAATCCAGAAAGTAGATTATTAAAATTTATTTTCTTTAAACTATTTTTATCTATATTTAATTTTATTAACTCATTATTTCTTTTTACTTCAATAGGTACTAAAGAATTATTAGGTATAGAATGTAGTAAACTAGAAAACTCTGAATAATTTTTTATAATAGTACCATTTACAGATACTAAAGAATCTCCTACTTTTAAACTATCTTTATTACTACATCCTCTAACCATTAATGATTCTAATTCAGCATCTATTTGTATTACATTTCCCATAGGAATTAAAAATTTAGTATCATTTTTATTAATTGTTTCTGCATAAATAAAAGCATTTGAGAGAAAATATAGTAAAAATGATAAAGCAAAAACTTTTTTAAATCTCATTAAAACACCTTCTTTCTGCTAAACTTCATGATGATAATTGGTGCTTCAATTATATATTGCTCAATAAGAATGAATTTAATCCTTAGAAAACAGACACAATAAAACCAGAGTTTTCAAAAACAGTTTAAAGAATCTAATTTGATTTGCAATTTAGATTCTTTAAACTGTTTTTTTTATTTTTTTAACTTTCTTTTTTTTCTTTTTCTTAACGATTTTTTTTGAACTTCTAGTTATAGCAACACCAGCAGCATCTGCAATAGGAGCAATAAAAATTTCATTATCGTTATCATTATTATCATTACCAGAATTACAATCATTCAATGACTCTATAAGAGCCAATTCATCTGCTAAGACTGCAAAAAAAGTTGATAGTATAGATAAGTCAGTATCACTAACTTCCTCAGATATAGCTATAGCTAATGCAGAAGCAATTATTAAGTAATCTAAAGAACCAAAACAACAGAGTTTTGATTTCTTATTATTTGAACTCCTATTTAGCTTTCTATATCTATTAAAATTTTTAGAACTCATACAAACCTCCTAGATATATCCTAATAAAATATATATGTATTGGATTGACTATAAAAAACTAATATATTAAATAAAGTTTGGATTATATTACATAAATTTGAATATGATTGCAGAATCTATACATAGATATTAACAATTAAAAGGAGACAATATATGAAAAAATATAAGTTAATAGTTACTATGATTATAGCTGTAGGAGTTATTTTAATAGGAACATCCAATCCGATATCTAACATATATAAAAGCACTAATTTTATAAGTAAATTTAAGTTAGATAATGATAATAAAGATAAGAAAGAAAATAATAAATCACAAAATGAAAATTATATAATATGTATAGACCCAGGGCATCAACAAAAAGGAGATCCTACACCAGAACCAATAGGACCAGGATCACCATATAAAAAAGCTAGAGTTTCATCAGGTGCAACAGGTGTAGCAACTAAAAAGCCAGAGTATATACTAAA
>JAFOOW010000059.1 GCA_017425305.1 Peptostreptococcaceae bacterium
GATAAAAAGTCTTAAATGCTACTTTATTATCTCACTCCCATCCCTCATAAACTTTTCTAAGTTCACTTTTTTTACTCATTAATTTTAAATAAATATAAAACTAGTAAAAATATATTATCTGTAAGTTTTATATCTAATTATAAATTTAATCCTGATATAAATATATTTAATGAAGATTACTCTATATCCACTTCAAATGACTTACTTTCATTAAATATAAATCTAAAAAAGGCTTTAGATAAAAATAACAATACTGTTTTATTTTATTATCTAAATTCAATTATTCCTATAAAAATAAATGAAAACTTTAATTCAGATAATATTTATGCATTATGTAAATATATTATATATAAGAATTTTAAACAATAATATTTTGTATAAAAAATAGCTACTATTTCTCATAGTAGCTATTTCTATTTATGTTTATATCTTATTTAAAAACTACTTTCTTGAACTTCTTCTTTCCACGCTTTATAACAATACCTTCACCTGATAAATCTTCTTTAGTGAATGTAGTTTTTATATCTTCTACTTTTTCACCATTTACAGTTACTCCACCTTGTTGTACATTTCTTCTAGCTTCTGACTTTGTAGGTGCAAGTTCTGCTTTAACTAATAAAGACATTATATCTATAACACCATCAACTAAGTCTGCTTCTTCTATCTCAGTTGTTGGCATATTTTCATGTGATGCTCCAGAGAATAAAGCTCTTGAACTTTCTTGTGCTTTTATAGCTTCTTCTTCACTATGAACAAGCTTAGTTAATTCAAATGCTAATACTTCTTTAGCTTCGTTTATTCTATTACCTTCCCACTTTTCTATTTCTTCTATTTCTTCAAGTGATAAGAATGTTAACATACGCATACATTTGAATACATCTGCATCTGCAACATTTCTCCAGTATTGATAGAATTCAAATGGAGTAGTTTTATTAGGATCTAACCATACTGCACCATTTGCAGTTTTACCCATCTTGTTTCCTTCAGAGTTTAGAAGTAAAGTTATAGTCATTGCATATGCATTTTCACCTAACTTACGTCTTATTAAATCAGTACCAGCTAGCATGTTACTCCATTGGTCATTTCCACCTAATTGCATTTGACATCCGTATTCTTTGTATAAGTGATAGAAGTCATACCCTTGCATTATCATGTAGTTGAATTCTAAGAAGCTAAGTCCTCTTTCCATTCTGTTCTTGTAACATTCTGCTGTAAGCATTCTGTTAACACTGAAGTTAGCTCCTACTTCTCTTAATAAATCAACATAGTTTAATTTTAATAACCAGTCTGCATTGTTAACTAATAAAGCTTTATCTTCACCAAACTCTATGAATTTGCTCATTTGCTTTTTAAAACATTCACAGTTATAGTTTATTTGTTCTGGAGTCATCATTTTTCTCATATCTGTTCTTCCTGATGGGTCTCCTATCATAGTTGTTCCACCACCAACAAGAGCTATAGGCTTGTTTCCTGCCATTTGTAATCTCTTCATTAAACATAAAGTCATGAAGTGACCAACATGTAAACTATCTGCAGTAGCATCAAATCCTATGTAGAATTTAGCTTTACCTGTGTTTATAAGTTCCTTTAATTCATCTTCATCAGTTACTTGAGCAACTAATCCTCTAGCAACTAATTCATCATATACTGTCATAGTCATTATAAATTTCACTCCTTATATTATAAGTTTTATCAAATAAAAAAAGCCCTCGTCCTATAGAAAGGACGAGAGCATGTCTCGCGTTACCACCTTTTTTTATAAATAGCTCACACTATTTACCTCAGTTAGTATCTATATAAATACTATGCACTATAACGTGTGCTAATACGTCACAGCCTACTAAATATAACTTTTTCGGTGTGAAGCTCCAAGATGTATTCGTAATCAGTTAATATGCACCTCTCATCAAACGGTAACTTTCTGTTTATCTTCTTAATTACTACTTCTTCTTTTCATAGCTTTTGTATGTATTATGTTATTATCATAAATTTATTTTTAGTTTTTGTCAATATTTCTTTATAATATCATATTGATACTTATTATTATCTAATTTTATATATTAAATTCAATTTTTAATAATAAAAAAACTGTTGATTAATCAACAGCTCTTACTGGCGGAGAAGGAGGGATTCGAACCCTCGCACCAGTTAACCCAGCCTAAACCCTTAGCAGGGGTTCCTCTTTAGCCACTTGAGTACTTCTCCAAATATTTTATTTATTCCTTATTACAATTTAATTATATAATTTTTGGATATAGATGTCAATATTTTTATATTTATTTTTTTATATTTATTTCATCTAAAATTAATAATACCTATACAGTAGCTATGTTAGAAATATAGTTTATAACGTAGCACTTGAAGTACGTATTTCAGTACTTCGTGCAAAGGAATAAAATATATTTCTAACA
>JAFOOW010000060.1 GCA_017425305.1 Peptostreptococcaceae bacterium
ATTTAAGATTGTAGAAATAATTGAGGCACTAGTATCTAACTCTAAAAATTAAAAATGAAAAGTTAGATGTTCTTATAAAAGGAGTGAATTAAATTATGGCAAAAAGTAAAATTTTTATAACTATGCTCATATCTATATGTTTTATATTTAATTGTAATGAGATATTTGCAGCTAGTGTAATTCATGGTAGGGCTAGCAAAATTAGAATAGAAGAGGCTATAAACAGTGCTAAAGAAGAAGAGCCTAAAGAAGTTATAAATATAACTAATGAGCAATTATATCTTCTATCTAAATTAGTATCTAGTGAAGCTAGAGGTGAGAGTTATGAAGGACAAGTAGCTGTTGCTGCTGTAGTTATAAATAGAGTTAGAGACCCTAGATTCCCAGATACAATAGAAGAAGTTATATATCAGAAAAATGCATTTTCAGTAGTTGGAAATGGACAAATATATAAGGATCCTACAGATAGTGCATATAAAGCAGCTAGAGAAGCTTTATATGGAAAAGACCCTACAAATGGAGCTATATTCTTCTGGAATCCAGACATAGCTACTTGTAAGTGGATAAAAAAACTAGATCCTCACAAAAGAATAGGTAATCATGTATTTGCTAGGTAGGAAAATATAAAGATAAAGGAGTTGTTTACTCCTTTATTTTTTTGTTTAAATGAACTATAATAATCACTTAGATACTAAATTTCATATATTATTAAGAAAATTAATTTATATAAAATATAATTAAATTAGCTATAGATGGAAAATAGCAAAGAAGGTGCGACATATGAATAATAATGCAATTGGAGTTTTTGACTCAGGTTTAGGAGGTCTTACTGTATTAAAGGAAATAATGAGTATACTTCCTAATGAAAATATTGTTTACTTTGGAGATACAGCAAGAGTTCCTTATGGATCTAGATCAAAAGAAACAGTTATAAAATATACTTTTCAAGCGATAAACTTTTTAATATCTAAAAATGTTAAAGCAATAGTCATAGCTTGTAATACAGCAACAGCTATAAGCTTAGAACTAGCACAACAAAAATATAATATACCTATAATAGGGGTTGTAGAAGCAGGAGCAAGAACTGCAGCTTACACAACAGAGAATAAAGTGGTTGGAGTTATAGGAACTGAAGGTACTATAAACTCTAAAGCTTATGAAGAAGAAATTCATAAAATTGATAATTCTGTAAGGATAATTGGTAAAGCGTGTCCTTTATTTGTTCCTATTGTAGAAGAAGGATGGTCAAATACGGAAGTTGCTTACTTAACTGCTCAAAGATATCTAGAAGAGCTTAAGGAAGAAGGTATAGATTCTTTAGTTTTAGGATGTACACATTATCCACTTTTAAAAAATACTATAAATAGAGTAGTTGATGGAAAAATAAAACTAGTAAACCCAGCAATAGAAACGGCAAAAGATTTAAAGGATGTTCTAACAAAGAATGAATTACTAAGAGAAGATTCACCAGATCCAGCTCATTATGATTATTTTGTATCAGATGGACCTGAAAAATTTGCAAATATTGGACAAGAATTTTTAAATAAAAAAATAGACAATATAGACCAAATAGAAATACAAAAATATTAGTATTAATATATAAACTTTAGGCAATTAAACCTAGAGTTTATATTATTATGGAGGTAAAAATGAGAGAAGTTAGTGTTTATGTAAAAACTGAACAGATTGATAAATTAGGAAACAAAGATACTATAAAAATAAAATCAAATGGAAAAATGTATGATAAAAATGGAGAAACATATATAGTTTATAAAGAAAAATTAGGAAACGAAGAGGAATCAGTTACAACAACTATAAAAATATCTAAAGAAGAGGTTTCTATAAAAAGATTTGGAACTGTAAACTCTAATATGATTTTCAATAAAGAAAAACCAAGTATATCTAGATATCATACAGGACAAGGAATATTTGAAATAAAAATAGATACAAAAAAACTAGATATAATTAAACATGAGGGTAGTATGGATATAATAATAAACTACGATATAAATATAGTAGATTTATTTGAAGGATATAATAATATAAAAATTGAAGTTCAATATAAATAAAAACAAGCTTACGAAAAATATAAATTATCTACTATTTATATTTTTCGTAAGCTTTAATAACATTAACATATTAGTTCCACCAATTCAAAGGAATATCTTCTTGAGTTATTGTTTTACCTATATAACTATTATTTTGTAAATACTCTAATATAGAAGGAAGAGCATTTACAGTAACTTGTTTATCATGAAACAATATAATTGGAGTTTTGTAATTTTTAACTTCATTAATAGTATGAGTAGATATACTGTTAGATGATGAATTTGGATGCGTATCAGTACTATCTATATTCCAATCCCATAACTTATAACCATTATCTATTAAAGACATGTATTGATTTTTAGTTAAGTGTGGCTTGCTACCATAAGGAACTCTTACTAAGTTAGTATCATATCCAATAAGTTTTTGTAATGAATTTCTAGTACTATTCATTTCCTTTAATGCAGAGCTATTATTAGCGTAAAACAACTTTTTTTCATGAGTTTTTCCATGAAGTCCTATAGAGTGACCTTCTGACAACATTCTTTTTACTATATCTGGATTTGATTTAATTTTATTTTCTAGTAAAAAAAATGTTGCTTTCATATCATATTTTGAAAGTAAATCTAAAATTTTAGGAGTATTTATATTAGGTCCATCATCAAAAGTTATATAAACAACTTTTTTATCAAAATTCTTGTCAGAATCTTTAACTTCATAACAAAGTCCATTTACTTTAAAGATAGAAAAAAATAATATTAATGTTATTAACAAGGATGAAAATTTTTTCATATTACATACTCCTTTTTCATAAGTAATTCATAAAAATATATTGTATGATACTATTGTATGTTATTATTTTAAATATATTTAGTGTTAAGAGAATTTTATTGACATATAATAATTAAATATATTTAAAAAACTACCGTTTAATTAATTTATTTGGTATTATAATAACTATATTAGATTTCCAAAAAATAAATAATACAAGGATTTTAGTACTTTTTATAGAAAGTATACTTAAATAAATTGAAAAATAATTTTAAGAGGGATAAATATGATAATTGATAAGGTACGAAGTACTATTAATAAATATAATTTGTTACAAGAAGGTGACAAGGTTGTATTAGGTCTTTCAGGAGGACCTGATTCAGTTTGTTTATTACATATATTAAAGCAATTAGAAAGTGAGTATAAAATATGTATTTATGCAGCTCACTTAAATCATCAAATTAGAGGTATAGAAGCTCAAAAAGATGCTATGTATATATCTAATTTATGTGATAGTTTAGGTGTTAAGTTCTTTGTAAAATCTATAGACGTTCCAAAATACTGTAAGGAAAATGGATTATCTATAGAAGAAGGAGCAAGAAAGCTAAGATATGAAATGTTTTATGAAATAAAAGAAAAAACTAACTCAAATAAAATAGCTGTAGGGCATAATATAAATGACCAAGTAGAAACTATTTTAATGAGAATGATGAGAGGCACAGGTTTACAAGGTTTAAAGGGTATAGATCATAAAAGAGATGATGTAATAATAAGACCTATATTAGATATAAACAGAAGTGATATAGAAAAATATTGCGAAGAACATAATCTAAACCCAAGAATAGACAGTACTAATTTAGAAAATATATATACTAGAAATAAAATAAGATTAGATTTAATACCTTATATGAAAGAAAACTTCAATGAAAATATAGTAGAAGCTATAGCTAGAATGGGAAATAACTTAAAATCAGATAGTGATTATATTGAGCAAGAAGCATTAAAGATGTTTAATGAAGTTTCTAAAACTAATGATGATAGTATCGAAATAAACTTAGACAAATATTCTAATCTACATATTTCAATAAAAAGTAGAATAATTAGAAGTGCTATTAAGTATATTTTAGGAGATACTAATTTTGTAGACCAAAAACATATAGAAGATGTTTTTGAACTAGAAAATGATAAAAAGATAGATAAACACATAGTTCTACCAAGAGGATTATTTGTATATAGAAAGAAAAATACTCTACTATTAACTAATAAAGAAATAATTCATGAAGAAATAGAATTTTCATATAAACTTCCTAAGGAAGGTTTTGTGAAAATAAAAGAACTAGGACTATGTGTAGAAACACAAGTGATTAGTATTGAAAGATTTAGAAGTATGAAGGTGGATAAATCTTCAAAAGGATTTGACTTTGATAAATTTAAAGGAGGGATTGTAGTAAGAAGCAGAAAGTCAGGTGACAAGATAAAGCTTTCTGGAGGTAGTAAAAAGATAAAAGATTTATTTATAGATTTGAAAATACCAAGAGAAGAAAGATGTACTATTCCTTTAATAGCAGATGATGAAAGTATAGCTTGTGTTGGTAATTACAGATTTAGTGAAAATCATAAAATTGATATTAATACAAAAGAAGTCTTAAAGGTAAGCTTTAAGAAACTATAAATTATAGCAACATATGAAAGGAGGGCTTATTTTGAATAAGTTTTTAAAGGGAGCAGGTTTTTATCTACTTATATTTATAATTATAGTAGGTATCGTTCAATTCTCAGGTAGTCCTACAGAAAAAGTTGAAGACATGAAATTTTCAAGTGTCTACAGAGAGATAACAAATGAGAACGTATCTAAAATAAAAATTATAGAAAATACAGTAGTAGAAGGAACTATAAAGAGTACAAATAAGAAATTTAAAACATACATACCAAAAGAATTACAAACAGAAGAGTTTGCTAATGAATTATTAAGTCAAGCTAATGAAGGGAAATTACAAATAGATGGAACTCCAGAGCCAAGTACACCATGGTTCTTTGAGTTATTACCTTCACTATTTATATTATTCTTCATGTTAATAATATGGTTTGTATTCATGAACCAGTCTCAAGGTGGAGGCGGAAAAGTTATGAACTTTGGTAAGTCAAAAGCAAAAGTTCATAAGGATGATGAAAAAACAAGAGTTACATTTAAAGATGTAGCAGGTCTTAATGAAGAAAAAGAAGATTTACAAGAAGTGGTAGACTTCTTAAAAAATCCTAAAAAATATATTGATTTAGGAGCTAGAATACCTAAAGGAATATTAATGGTTGGACCTCCAGGTACAGGTAAAACTTATTTATCAAGAGCAGTTGCTGGAGAAGCAGGAGTACCATTCTTTAGTATAAGTGGTTCTGATTTCGTTGAAATGTTTGTTGGGGTTGGGGCATCAAGAGTTAGATCTTTATTTGAAGATGCTAAGAAAAATGCACCAGCAATAATATTCATAGATGAGATAGATGCTGTTGGTAGAAAAAGAGGAGCAGGACTTGGTGGAGGACACGATGAAAGAGAACAAACTCTTAACCAATTACTAGTTGAGATGGATGGTTTCGGTGTTAACCAAGGTATAATAATAATGGCTGCAACAAATAGACCTGATATATTAGACCCAGCTCTTTTAAGACCAGGTAGATTTGATAGACAGGTAGTTGTAGGAGCACCTGATGTTAAAGGTAGAGAAGCTATATTTAGAGTACATGCTAAAAACAAGCCTTTAGCAGATGATGTAAAAATAGAAGTATTAGCAAGAAGAACTCCTGGATTTACTCCAGCAGATATAGAAAACTTAATGAACGAAGCTGCTATATTAACAGCTAGAAAAAGAGAAAAGAAAATACAAATGGAAACTATAGAAGAAGCTATAACTAAAGTAATAGCAGGCGTTGCTAAGAAATCTAGAGTTATAAGTGAACCTGAAAGAAAGCTTACAGCATATCATGAAGCAGGGCATGCAGTATGTGCTCATGTTCTTGACCATGTAAGTCCAGTACATCAGGTTACTATAGTTCCAAGAGGAAGAGCTGGTGGATTTACTATGCAACTTCCTGTAGAAGATAAATTCTACGCTACTAAAAATGAAATGAAAGAAAACCTAATAGTACTACTTGGTGGTAGAGTTGCAGAAGAGTTAACTCTAGATGATATATCTACAGGTGCTTCTAATGACTTAGAAAGAGTTGCATCTACTGCAAGACAAATGGTTACTAAATATGGTATGAGTAATAAATTAGGGCCTATGGCATTTGGAGATAGTGAAGAAGAAGTATTCTTAGGCAATAGCATAGGAAATAAGAGAAACTACTCTGAAGAAGTTGCTTCTGAAATAGATCAGGAAATAAGAAGTATAGTAGATACAGCATATAAGAAAACTAGAACATTATTAAATGATAATATGGATAGATTAGAGTATGTAGCTCAAGCGTTATTAATATATGAAACTTTAGATGCGGAACAATTTATAAAAGCATTTAATAAAGAGTTAGATTTAACTCCTAAACAAGAAACTGCTGCAACTGAAACAGAAGAAGTAATAGAAGTTAAAGAATCTCAAACAGAAGATACAATAGATGATAACAAAGATAATGAATAATAATAAAGGCTAGGGAAAAACCCTAGCCTTTATTTAAAGTTAGAAATAAAAATAAATGGTGTATATATATTTAGGGAGAAAATAATGGATATCTTAAAAGAAGAAAACATAACTAATTTATTAAATACTGATTTTATAGGTAAGAAAATAATATACTTTGATAGTATAGATTCTACAAATACATATGCTAAAAGTATAGGAAATGAAAGTGAAGATGGAACGGTTATTATAAGTGAAGAACAAACTAATGGTAGAGGTAGAGTAGGAAGACTGTGGCACTCTAAAAAGTATGAAGGTATTTGGATGAGTATTATATTAAAACCAGATATAAATCCTATAGAAGCTCCTTTTATAACATTAATAGTAGGAGCTAGTGTAGTTAGAGCTTTAAATAAACTAGGAATAGAAAGTTACATAAAGTGGCCTAATGACTTAATAATAAATGGTAAAAAGATATGTGGCATTCTTACAGAATTATCAGCGGAAGTAGATAAAGTTAACTATGTAGTTGCGGGTATAGGTATAAATGTTAAATCTATGGAATTTGATGATGAAATTAGTAATGTTGCAACTTCTATATATAAAGAAGGATATAAAGTAACTAGAGTTGATATAGTAAAAAATATATTAGAAGAGTTTGAAAGTCTTTATAAAGATTATATATATAATGGTAAAAAGGAAAGTACTTTAAGTATATGTAGAGATAAGTCTGCGGTGATAGGTAAAAAAGTATATGCTATAAAAGGTAATGATAAAGACTATGTAGAGTGTTTAGATATAAATGAAGAAGGTAATCTATTAGTTAAATGTGAAAATGGAGAAATAAGAGAGATAATATCAGGAGAAATATCTATAAGAGGCAAGCATGGTTATGTTTAAGAATATATAGATAATATAGTATATGGTGTCGTTATTTTGGTATAAGAATTGTTGACAATGATATAACCTATTGATAAAATTGTTTTTATTACAGTTGGTATCTCATAAAATGAGAGCCTGACTGATTTATAATATAAATGTTTTACTAACTTTGTATTTATGAAGGTATAGTATCATATTATACTTACATAATGATTCAAAACCTAATAATTAACATAACTACAAAGATAAATGGAAAAAATAATAATAAGAAAATAAAAACTATACCAGCAGCTATATTAGCTGATGCAATCGTAGGTGTAGTTATAACTGCTCTTAACATGGTAAGAAAATAGAAAGAAGGTTATTATAGATGCTTTTAGTATTTGACGTTGGAAATACAAATATGGTTTTAGGTGTATATGAAGGCACAGAATTAAAGAAACATTGGAGAATAAATACAGATAAAGAAAAGACTTCAGATGAATATGGAATCTTAATAAGCAATTTATTCCAATACGATAAAGTAGATATGAATTCTATAACAGATGTTATAATTTCTTCGGTTGTACCGAATGTTATGCATTCGCTTGAGAATTTCTGTATAAAATATTGTAATAAAAAACCATTAATAGTTGGACCGGGTATAAAGACAGGTTTAAATATTAAGTATGATAACCCTAAACAAGTAGGGGCAGATAGAATAGTTAATGCTGTTGCAGCTATAGAAAAATATAAATCACCAATGATAATAATTGACTTTGGTACAGCTACAACATTCTGTGCTATATCAGAAAAAGGTGATTATTTAGGAGGAACAATAGCTCCTGGCATAAAGATATCTAGTGAAGCATTATTCCAAAGAGCATCAAAACTTCCAAGAGTAGAACTTGCTAAACCGGGAACTGCTATATGTAAAAATACTGTATCAGCTATGCAATCTGGTATAATATATGGATATGTAGGATTAGTTGATAAGATAATCAGTATGATGAAGAGTGAACTTGGAGGAGATGATATTAAGGTAATAGCTACAGGTGGATTATCTGTATTAATAGCATCTGAAACTGATAGTATAGATTATGTAGATAAGTTTTTAACTTTAGAAGGTTTAAGACTTATATATGATAAGAATATAGAATAGCAATAACTGGAATTGGATTTTATGTCCAATTCCTTTTTTATGATAAAAGTATACAATATATTGGGTATAAGTAAATTAAAATAAATAATTAAGAGGAGAATGGATATGAAAATAGGAAATGTTGAATTAGACAATAAAGTTTTTTTATCTCCTATGGCTGGAGTAACAGATTTACCTTTTAGATTAATATGTAAAGAGCAAAACTGTGGAATGCTATATACAGAAATGATAAATGCGAAAGCTTTATGTTATGATGATGCAAATACAAAGAAAATGCTAAAGATAGAAGAAGAGGAACATCCAGTAGCTGTTCAAATATTTGGTTCTGACCCAGAGTTCATGGGGAGAGCAGCTCAAATAATGAATGAATATCCAAATGAAATATTGGATATAAATATGGGATGTCCAGCACCTAAGGTTGTAAAAAATGGTGATGGTTCAGCTCTTATGAAAAATCCTAAACTAGCAGAAGAAGTTTTAAAGGCAGTAGTTAAGAACTCGGAAAAACCTGTAACTTTAAAAATAAGAAAAGGTTGGGATGATAATAGTATAAATGCTGTAGAAATTGCAAAAATAGCAGAAGCAAGTGGTATTAGTGCAGTAGCAATTCATGGAAGAACTAGAGAACAATATTACTCAGGGAAAGCTGATTGGGATATAATAAGACAAATAAAAGAAAATATAAATATACCTGTTATAGGTAATGGTGATGTTTTTGAAGTTGAAGATGCAATAAGAATGTTAGATCAAACAGGTTGTGATGCTATAATGATAGGTAGAGGTTCTCAAGGTAACCCTTGGATATTTAAAAGAATAAACCACTATATGAAAACTGGAGAGATACTACCTGAACCAACTTTAGAAGAAAAAATAACTACAGCACTTAAACATTTAGGTTTAGCAATTGAAGAACATGGAGAATATGTAGCTGTAAGGGAAATGAGAAAACACATAGCGTGGTACTTAAAAGGGCTAAAAGGATCAGCTAAATTAAGGGATGAAATTAATAAAATAGAAAGCTATGAAGAAGTTGTAAATAGGCTAAAAGCGTATATGTGCGACTCCTTGACATTAGGTTAATAGTAATTTATAATATAGCGCATAAATAATTTGGTATAAAATAGATTTTATTTTATTATTATTTTAATAAATACTAAAAAGTGAAGGAGTTGTAGGGGTTATGGAATCAAAGAACGAAATATTATTAACTCAAGAAGGATATCAAAAATTAGAAGACGAAGTAGAATTTTTAAAGACTGTTAGAAGAAGAGAAGTTGCAGAAAGAATAAAGATAGCTATATCTTTTGGAGATATATCAGAAAATGCTGAATACGATGAAGCTAAAAATGAACAAGCTCAATTAGAAGAAAGAATAATGAAGCTTGAAAACATGATAAGAAAAGCTGTTATAATAGATGAATCTAAAATAGATTCAAACATAGTTACTATAGGATCTATAGTAACAGTTAATGATATGGAATTTGAAGAAGAAGTAGAATACACAATAGTTGGTTCTGCAGAAGCTGATCCGTATGAAGGAAAAATATCAAACGAATCACCAGTAGGTAAAGCATTACTAGGTAGAGCTAAAGGTGAAATAGTAGATGTTCAAGTTCCAGATGGTGTTGTTAAGTTCGAGATATTAGAAATAAGAAGATAAATTGGAGGTAAACTAATGAATAATGATCAACAAAATGTAAATGATCAATTACAAGAAGATCTTACAGAAGTTCTTCAAGTAAGAAGAGATAAGTTAGCTAAACTACAAGAAATGGGAAGAGATCCTTTCCACGTAAGTAGATATGATAGAACTAACTATTCTATGGACATAAAAAACGACTTTGAAGCTTTCGAAGGTAAAGTTGTTAAGTTAGCAGGTCGTATAATGAGTAAGAGAATCCAAGGTAAAGCAGGATTCATAGATATACAAGACCAAGAAGGTAGAATACAATGTTATGTCAGATTAGATAGAATAGGTGAAGAAGAATACGCTATATTCTCTACTTATGATATAGGAGATATAATAGGTATAGAAGGTGAAGTATTCAAAACTAAGAAAGAAGAGATATCAATAAAAGCTAATGATGTTAAATTACTAAGTAAGTCTCTTCAAATACTTCCTGAAAAGTATCATGGATTAAAAGACCAAGATTTAAGATACAGACAAAGATATGTTGACTTAATAGTTAACCCAGAAGTTAAAGATGCTTTCATAACAAGAACAAAAGCTTTAAAAGCATTAAGAAGATACTTAGATGATAGAGGGTTCTTAGAAGTTGAAACACCTATATTAAATACTATAGCTGGTGGAGCTAATGCTAGACCATTCATAACTCATCATAATACTCTTGATATACCTATGTATATGAGAATAGCTAATGAGCTGTACTTAAAGAGACTTATAGTAGGTGGATTCGATAAAGTTTACGAAATGGGTAGAATGTTTAGAAATGAAGGTATGTCTATAAAGCATAACCCTGAGTATACTGCTATAGAATTATACCAAGCTTATACAGATTACACTGATATGATGGAAATAACTGAAAATGTTATAGCTCATATGGCTGAAGCTGCAACAGGAAGCATGAAAGTTAACTACCAAGGTACAGAAATAGACTTTACACCTCCATGGAGAAGAATGACTATGGAAGACTGTGTTAAAGAATATGCTGGTGTAGACTTCTCTACAATAGATACAGATGAAGAAGCTTTAGCTATAGCTAAAGAAAAAGGTATAGAAATAACTCCTGGAATGAGAAGAGGAGAGGTTATAAATGCTTTATTCGAAGAATTCGGAGAAGACAAGCTTATACAACCTACATTCATAACTCACCATCCAGTTGAAGTATCACCACTTGCTAAGAGAAATGTAGAGGATCCAAGAAAAACTGATAGATTCGAAGCATTTGCTAATAAGTGGGAGTTAGCTAACGCATTCTCAGAACTTAATGACCCAATAGATCAAAAAGGAAGATTTATGGACCAAATGAGAAAGAAAGAATTAGGTGATGACGAAGCGTGTGAGATGGATGAAGACTTCGTAAATGCACTAGAAGTAGGTCTACCTCCAACAGGTGGATTAGGAATAGGTATAGATAGAGTTATGATGTTATTAACTAACTCACCGTCTATAAGAGATGTTATATTATTCCCTACAATGAAACCAATAAAGAATAATTCAAATGATGAAATAGAAGAATAATATTTATATAAGCCTTCCTATGAAAATAGGAAGGTTTTTTATTTTTAAAAAGATGCATTAAAATAATATGTAATTTGTAATGTTGTAAAAAATAGTGCAATAAAATGATAAAAAATATAATAAAAGAAAAATATTTATATGAATTTAACTAAAGGAAATAGGAATAAGTTTAAGAATATTAATTAATATAAAAAATTATAGTAGGGGGAGCTATAAGATGAGAAACTTAGTTAATTGGATGTGTTTAATAAGTGTTATATTTTTAATATTACAAGTTATGATGCATATAAGTAGTGAAGCTATAGCTGATGTTAATAATAGTATATACAAAGAAAAGAGAAGAAAAAATAAATCTGAACATATTGGAAATAGAGGGATTGAGAAAAAAGTTATATAAAATATAAAAAAGTTTTAAAAAAGTATTGACCAATATAAAATAAGATGATATAGTATTACTTGTCCTTGAGAAACGGACAAAACGAAAAATAAACAACAAAAAAGTGTTGACAAAGATTTGAAGATTTGTTAAACTAAAGAAGTTGTAAGAAATGAACTTTGAAAATTAAACAGTAGGTTAATTTATAGAATTACAACTAACAAACCAAGCCAGATATTCAGATAATGATTAGTCTGAGCAGGTA